>NZ_JAHRFC010000012.1:0-8837 GCF_020883015.1 Microcoleus sp. CAWBG640 | reverse complement strand
AAGGTCTGTACAAGGAAAATTGTCAATATCCGCAGCACTGAGCCAACCTTCCTCTTCCCTCAAACTTATAGACAGCAAAATTTCCCAAGTATGCTCGTCAGCTTTCTGCCATTTTCCAGTTTTTAACAACTTTGTCAATGGGCGGTAGTCCATCCCGACTTCCGACAGCCGTGGAGTTTGCTCAGGCATTTGGCCTATTTTCTCTTCCAGCCGCAGGAGAGTGCTGGAAATAGCTTCTGGGTTCAATTGTTCCAGGCGGTACAAAACCCAGTCTAGCTGAGATTGGGTGTGCGATCGGGCGATCGCATTTTGCTGCAATTCCCCTTGCAACGCATCAAACCTTGTCTCCCAACTTTGTTGAGTGCAGGCAAATTCCCACATTTTTTTTGCCCACTCTAATCTAATTGCTTCTTTTTTTAAATATATTTTCGTAGGCTTATAACGCAATGGATAAGGTGTCAAATCCCAGCCACAAGTTGAGCAAAATACTGCTGTTTCTTCGACATATTCTGTATCGCATACTGGACATTTAGACATAGGAGAAGGAAGAAGGAAGAAGGAAGAAGGAAGAAGGAACGCTCGCGAGCAAGGTCGGAGACGGCAATGCCGTTTCCTTACGCCAAAGTAATATTGTAGGGCAATCCCCCCGTGGTTGCCCTCTCTCGATCGACCTAACAAGGCAAACGAATAGTAAACAAACTACCGTTTCCTAGCTCCGATTTTGCCTCAATGGTACCGCGGTGAGCTTCCACTATTTGGCGACACAAATGGAGTCCCAAACCGGTACCAGATCTTTTGTGAGTTCCCGGCCCAAACCTTTGAAATAACTTGGCTTGTTCCGCTGGGGAAATCCCCGCACCAGTATCTTGAATTTCAATGACAACCCAAGCTAGTGGTTGGTTTTTGAAGCTCGTAAAATCGGGAGAATTTGCCGCTTTTAAGCGAATGTCTATGGAACCGCTGTCAGTGAATTTAATCGCATTTCCGATTAAATTTGTTAGCAAACGGTACAACTCCAGGCGATCGCCGGGATACTTAGCAATGGGAGCACTTTCTGCACTTTCTGTCAAGTCTAAATTCACTGACAAACCTTTAGCATCGGCTAAGGGTGCGAGCTCTTGGGCTACCTCAGCGATCAGTTGTCGCAAGTCAACGGGTGCAAAACTTAGGGATTTGCCACCTGCTTCGTAGCGATATACTTCCAGCAGCATATTTACCATATTAATCAGGTTTTTGTTGCTGCGAACCATTGTGCCGAAAGCCTCGTGCATGGGGAGGGAGATTTCTCCCAGAGCACCTTGCTGCATTAAGGTTAACATTCGATCGGCTGCTACCAGTGGTGTCCGCAAGTCGTGAGCGAGTCGGGAGACAAAATCTTCTCGTTGAAGCGCGATCGAATTGCGCTCGTCTACGCTGTGTTTTAGTCGCAGGAGCGATCGCACCCTGGCCAGTAGCTCGTCCATTTCCACCGGTTTGCGGATGAAATCATCTGCTCCCATGTCCAACCCTTGCACTACGCTAGCACTGTCGTGAGCGGTGATCAGCAAAATCGGAATAAACGGCAATTCTGTTTTTTGCCTAATTCTTTTAGTCACTTCGTAACCATCCATTCCCGGCATCATCACATCTAGCAACAATAAATCTGGGGGAGATTTTTCAATTTGCAGCAAGGCCGAAAAACCATTATCTGCACTACTAATTTCGTAACCTTCTTCTTCCAGAATTGTCTCTACCAATAAAACATTATCTGGAGCATCGTCTACAACAAGAATGCGATCGACCTTGGTAGCATTCGGAACAGATAAATATTTCATTGAATTCTTGACCTGCTATTTTATACTATTTTTTTTAGTCTTCGACACCATTTTTTCACAGTTTGTAACTTTTGAACTCTCTCCTAGGGAATATATAAATATATTCACAATATTTAGCTATTAACTTCACAATTTTTATACAATTTTGCACAGTGATGCGATATGATTCACTACTTTGTTGCCATAGTATGCACGCCGTCCCAATCATCGGGTGGAGAGACTTTCAAGTAATTTAGAGAGCGTTCGATGTGAACTTCAACAGGTTTATCTTTTTGTCTGATTGCCAAGGCAGCCTCAAAAAAACTAATAGCTTGTTGAAAATTTCTAGCAATATAAGCCTCACGACCATTTTTGTAAAGTTCCAAGAACCTTTGAGTTTCCCCGTCTATAGGTTCTGAACTACTTTGTAGCAATTCGTAAATACCAACTGGCTGATTTTTGCCCTTAACTCGCACCTTATCTAACTCTCGCACCCAAATGCGATCGCTACACAAACTCAGGGTAAATTCACTCAAAATTATATCGCACCCATACTCCTTGGTAAGTTGTTCCAGGCGAGAACTCAAATTCACCGCATCCCCAATTACCGTATAGTCCATGCGTTTTTGAGAACCAATATTTCCTGAAACCACCTCTCCCGAACTAATCCCAATACCAAAACGAAATGGAATTTCACCGGGGCGAGAATCATTAAACTCTTTGAGCCGCTTTCTCATGTCCAAAGCTGATTTAACCGCCATCCAGCCATGAATTTCCGGGGGATTGAGCGGTAAGGGCGCGCCGAACACAGCCATTAAAGCATCACCGATAAACTTGTCTAAAGTACCTTCGCAGTGGAAAACAGCCTCCACCATCGTCTCAAAATACTGATTGAGCAGAGCAACAACTTCCGATGCTCCCAAATTTTCCGTCAGCGTGGTGTAGCCGCGAATATCTGAAAATAAAATAGTGACATCCTTGCGTTCCCCCACCATCAGGGCGTCGTCACCCAAGGCCATCACTTGTTCCACGACTCCGGGAGTCATGTAGCGAGACATAGTAGTTTTCATCCGCTTTTCGCGGCTGATATCTTCGAGTACCACCAAACCCCCCCGCACGCCTCCTTCGGGATTAGTCAGGGGGTTAACAGTCAAATTCAAACTGCGTTCAATTACCTTAATGTGAGAGCCGGAAATGGGGAGCGGACAGTAAGGGTAATAGGTAGCAGAATTATCAAGGGCGAATAGAGATTGGGAATTGGCCAATTGTAGCACTGCTAATTCTTCAGCCCAAGCAGCGTTTTCGCCCCAAGCATAATATAAACTAGGGTTATTGGGAGCGGGGACTGCCAAAATATAATTTTCTGTATCGGGGGAATTTAGAGATTTTTCTATCAAAAGTCCGAGGGTTAAACTTTGTTCGGGAACGTAATGTCTAGCAGCATGATTCAGGCTGTCTTGTAGTCGAAATTGCAAATTTTCGATCGGCAAAACTTCCCAAACATAGCGATTTATCAGTTTGTGTTCCCAAAGCTGGGGATTATCTTTAGTTTTATCTTGATTTACCGGACAGCCCAAAAGTTCGAGAGCAGCCTCATTGATAGTGACAATACGCCCCTGAAAATCAGTGGAAATAACCGCATCAGAAAGACTTTGTAACATATCTTTCTGATACTGTTTTTCGACCATCATATTTTCAAACAATTGAGAATTTTGCAGTGCCATGCCCGCCTGGGAATTGAAAGCCCGCAGAAATTCTTCATCGGAATTAGTAAAAGTTCCTTGGTTTTTATTAATTAGCTGAGTTACGCCGATCAACTCACCTTTAGCGTTATAAACTGGCATACACAAGACAGTGCGAGTGCGATATCCTGTTTGCTGATCTGTAGTGGGGTCAAAACGGGGATCGTCGTAAGCATCTGTAATATTGAGAGTTTGACCTGTAGAAGCCACATAGCCCGCAATTCCCCTATTAGCGGGAATGCGGATTTTAATCATAGTTTTGCCATCAGCCTTGGCGAGTTTTGTCCAAAGTTCGTTAGTTTCCCGATTTAATAAAAATAGCGTACTGCGGTCTGCCTGCATCAAGTCACGAGCTTGATCCATGACCGAGCGCAAAGTTGTTTCCAAGTCAAGACTTTGACCCAAAGTTGTCGTAGCTCTCAAGAGTGCCGCCACCCCTCGCTGATTGCGAGCGACGACATAGAAAGACTGACAGCTTTCGAGAATAATCCCGATCGAATCTGCAAACACCCGAAACTGTTGTTCGTCCTCTTCGTCAAAAGGTACATCCCCTGCTTTATTCAAAAGTCTGACTACAGCTACAGGTTCAGTTTCGCTCTTGCTACTAAAAATTGGCATACAGAGGATGCTCTTGATTTGATAATCGCAAGGTTCATCTACTTCCGAATTGAACAGCTCGTGTTCTCTGGCTTCTACGACATTGATCGATTTTCCAGTAGTTGCTACATAGCCCAAAATACCTGCATCCATCGGTAAACGAACTTCTACAGGTTTGCCGATAGTAACATCGACGGTTTTGTGCCAAAGTTGATTTTTGCTGGAGTCCACCAAAAAAATTGTCGTCTTGTCTGCTTGAAGGATGAGACCAATTTTGACAGTGAAGGCATCTAAAAGTTGCTCTAAGAGACTTTCGAGGGCTTCATTGTTAATCAGATCCATCGCCCGGATAAATTGCTGAAATTCAGCCGTGATAAAGTCCAGCAGACAGACTAATTCAGGAACTGGCAGGTTCTTAACACGGGAGGTTAATGCTCCCATCAGATTGACTTGAGTCAGTGTAGCCAGAACGCTACCAGCATTGGAGAATGTCATGATTAACTGCTTTTTTCGGAGGGTAGAGTGACCACTTATCAAAAACTAGATTTTGCTCGTGATTAAAATTTTGAGTTAATTTAACACTAAATGACTAGGTTAACCCGATTTTTGTATTTTGGTAATTTGGGTAGTTCAGTAAATTTACTTGGGTATTTTGTATAAGCTTTGAGCGTGGCTTTATGTACTACCCAAGCTGGCTCTAACTGCCTGATTTGTTGATGTACTTTGGTCAGAAGTACATTGTCATCAGGGAAATGAGACATAATTATTATAGACATCGTTTTTTTAAGAACCCCAATCTTGATGATGACCAGTCAAAATCGAGGTGCACTTAAGTTATAATACCCAATTAGCTGTATCTGCCAATTCACGATCGACTCAAAACCTCCAACGGGGAGATAAGTTCGCAGTTTTTTGCCCGATAGACAGTCACAGCATTGGATTCCTGGTATTGATGTGTCGCGGTTTCAGCCCATGCACCAGACCAAATACAGTCCGATCGAAGGCGTTTGATGTTACCCACACAATATTTTCAGGAAGCTATTCATAGTTTAATGTTAAACCAAGGAGGAGAATAGCTACGGCAATTGGAGCAGTAAAAAAACTTGGACTCTCGACAGAAAATCCTCACCCAATCCCTACTGTAATAAATTGTTGTCAATCCGTCACGCCACAGAAGACATGGACTCAGCAAAAATCACCGATTGATAGTAGCGCCGCAATTGTCCAGAAGCCGCGGCCCAACCCCAGCGTTCGGCTTCTGTGCGGGCGCTTTGGCGCAGATGTTCCCGTTCTGCGGGGTTTGCAAACAAACGCTGGGTAGCAGTAGAGGCTCCCATGTCATCAGTGGGGTCAAATAAATAGCCGTTAACGCCGTCAGTGACAATATCAGGAATTCCACCACTGCGTGCAGCCACTACGGGTGTCCCCGCAGCCATTGCTTCTAGGAGCACCAAGCCCAGGGTTTCGGTGCGGGAGGGAAAAATGAAGGCATCAGCAGATGCGTAAGCTGTTGCGAGTTCTTGGCCCTTGAGATAGCCGACAAAATTGGTGGGAGTGCCGGCAAAATATTGTTCTAGGGTTTGTCGGTGGGGGCCATCTCCCACGAGGGCGAGGCGGGCGCCTGGAATGGCTTCGAGAACTGGTTTGATAGCTTCAATTTCCTTTTCTGCACCGAGGCGGCCGACATAAAGTAACAGGGGACTATCGGGGTGATTTTGGGAAAGACGCGATCGCATTTCTCGACTAGCCAATTCCGGGACAAACATCTCAGTATCCACACCCCGCTGCCATAAGTCTACGCGATCGATCCCATGACTTCTGAGTTCCTCCACCATTGCTGTAGAAGTGCACAAATTCAGCTCTGCTTGATTGTGAGCACCTTTAAGTAATTCCCACAATAAAGGTTCCAGCATTCCAAAACCGTAGTGGTGCAAATACTTAGGTAAATGAGTGTGGTAAGAAGCCAAAATCGGAATATTGAGCTTTTTGCCATAATATATGCCACCCAATCCCAAAATAGCAGGATTAACCACATGAATAATATCCGGTTTAAACTGCTCTAATTGACGACCGATCGCCGGACTGGGCAAGGCCATTTTCAATTCCGGGTACATCGGCAAAGGCAAACCCTCAACACCATAAACCCTGGCCCCTTTATATTCTGTAATTCCGTAATCTGGGGAAAAGATGAGAACCTGTTCGCCCGCGCGTTGTAAGTGGTCTACAGTGTGAATCAGCCTAGTAACAATGCCGTCTATTTTCGGCCAGAAAGTTTCAGTGAAAAGAGCAATTCTCATAATAAATTGTTGAGGAAACCGAAAATTGTGCCAGAATGTGACGACCTGTTTTTAGCCATTTACTCGCTTGATTTAAATAGAGTTCTGTTAGCAGCTTCATCACCAGTAATTACGCTCTCTAATTTTTTAATTAACCGCAGAGGACACAGAGGACACAGAGCAAGAGAGCCAAAGATAGAGGGAAATTCATTCATAACTTGTAAACCCTTCTCTTCCCTTCTTTCCTCTTCCTTCGCGCCCTTCGCGCCTTCGCGGTTCCCTAAAAAAACTATTGCACCGCAGCTATCTGCCAGAACTTACCGCCAAGAAACCTTGGGTAAAATCTGATTTTTATCGACCCGATGCTGATATTTTGTAGCAAAATTCAGCAGAGAATCAAGCAGAGAATCCGACAAATAATGCGGTTGCAAACCGAGGTCTAACAGATTGCTGTTTTTCGCATTGAAATAATGTTCTTCTTTCTCGACCCTCGGATTTTCCAGGTGATTGATTTCTACCTTTAATCCCATTGCCGTGCCTGATTTTTGCACCAATGCAGCCAAGTCGCCGACACTGAATTGTTCAGTGAATTGGTTGAAGACGCGCAATTGTCCAGCTTGGGCGGGAGTGGCGATCGCCAATTCGACGCATCGCACAGTATCCCGAATGTCCAAGAAGCTGCGGGTTTGCCCACCAGTACCATAGACTGTCAAAGGATGACCGATCGCAGCTTGAATGCAAAATCTGTTCAAAGCTGTACCGAATACTCCGTCGTAGTCCAAACGGTTGATTAACAGTTCGTCCATGCCGGTTTCATCTGTGAGTACGCCGTAGACGACACCCTGATTCAAGTCGGTGGCTCTTAGCCCCCAAGTTTTGCAGGCAAAATGGATATTGTGCGAATCGTGGACTTTACTTAAGTGATAAAAACTTCCAGGCTGTTTGGGATAGGGTAGTGTATCCTTGCGCCCGTTGTGTTCGATCGTAATATAGCCTTCTTCGATGTCAATATTCGGCGTGCCGTATTCGCCCATTGTCCCCAATTTCACTAAGTGACAGTCGGGGAAATCTTCGTGAATGGCGTAAAGCAGGTTCAGTGTCCCAACTACATTATTGACTTGGGTGAGGACTGCGTGTTCGCGATCGATCATCGAAAAAGGTGCCGAACGCTGTTCGCCGAAATGGACTACAGCCTCTGGTGCAAATTTTCTCATGCTTTTGCTGAGAAAATCATAGTTGGTGATGTCACCGACAAACAAGTCGATCGACTTACCCGTTAAATCTTGCCATCGCTGGAGTCGTTGCTGAATCGGTGCAATGGGAGTGAGGGTGTCGCTGCACAGTTCCAGATCCCAGTGCCGCCGCACAAAGCTGTCGAGGATGCCAACTTCGTAACCTTTGTTGGAAAGGTAGAGTGCGGTTGCCCAACCGCAATAGCCATCGCCACCAATAACCAGGACTTTCATAAAACAAAGGTGAATCTTGCTTACCAATACTGGGTTAATGTACCAGGTATTGGTGCATTCTGAACCTTTTATCAAGGGAGTTCTTTGCTAAATCGCCCCCGGTTTTTTTGTATTAAACCTGAATTTCAGTGGCGAAGCTAGCTCGACGGGTGAATTCAAAGGGACCGGCGAGGGCTCCCCAGACGTGGGCGTCGGTTTCTGGGTCTCGCCCGCGATCGTGACTAATAAATTTGTCTCCATCAATCTCGAATTCGCTGTCTAGATAGGTGTTTTTGCCCTTTCTGACCACCATACAGCCTTTTCCTGGTTCAACAAACCCTTTGAAGCTGTGGCCGGTCCAGTGGGTAATAAAGGTGCACCCCGGCATTAGTTTAAATTCGGCTTTTTTGAGTTCTTGCAGCTTTTGCAGATCGCGGGAGGCGCCGTAGAATTGTTCTTCGTTGTCGATCGCGTAATTTTCGATATCGATGCGATCGCCCTTCGGCACTAATTTTAACACTCGGACTCGGTACGGCGTGTTGAGTTCGATGTCATAGGCTTGTTCTAGATAGAGACTGAGGCCTCCCAAAAGTTCCACGGGTAGGGGTCTCATGCAGACGCGGATGTGGGCAAAGAAGGGCGGATTTTCAAAAGCTTGGGCTTGGTTGCTGAAGTCGGAGGCCATCCAGCGGCCGAGGGTGAGGATATCGGTGGAATGAGACATTGCGATTTGAAATTGAGGGAAGTAGAAATTATTTTAGGGGAAATGAAGACGCGATCGCCCTTGAGATCCCCAACTTATTAAGGTAATATAAATTTATGAAGTAGCCACGGCTTGACATGAAACTACCCGATCGCATCACCGAAAAACGAGCGGGAAGCCCCTGGCTTTAGACATGGGGAGGAACGTGGCTGCGACTTGAGTCGCCTACATCTTTTAAGGGCGATCAATCTTTTGATAGTCGCCTAAAAAATGTTTTTTCT
>NZ_JAHRFC010000119.1:0-11219 GCF_020883015.1 Microcoleus sp. CAWBG640 | reverse complement strand
GCCAACTGTGGAGACAAAACCACCGGTAGCTGTAACACCAACTGTGGAAACAAAACCACCGGTAGCTGTAACGCCAACTGTGGAAACAAAACCAACTGTGGAGACAAAACCACCGGTAGCTGTAACGCCAACTGTGGAAACAAAACCAACTGTGGAGACAAAACCACCGGTAGCTGTAACGCCAACTGTGGAGACAAAACCGCCAGTTGAGACAAAACCAACCGTAGCTGTAACGCCAACTGTGGAGACAAAGCCGCCAGTTGAGACAAAACCACCGGTAGCTGTAACGCCAACGGTGGAAACAAAAGCGCCAGTTGAGACAAAACCAACCGTAGCTGTAACGCCAACTGTGGAAACAAAACCAGCAGTTGCGACAACTTCACCCGTAGCTGTAACGCCAACTGTGGAAACAAAACCGCCAGTTGCGACAACTTCACCCGTAGCTGTAACGCCAACTGTGGAAACAAAACCGCCAGTTGCGACAACTTCACCCGTAACAACCCCACCAGTACCTGTAACACCGCCAACGCTACCTGTGATTAAACCACCGGTGGCTGTAACTCCGCCTGTTACAACAACACCGTCTGTTACGACAACGCCACCTGTGGATGAACCCCAACCTTCGGTTATAGTTGAACCGCCTGTTGAGTCGAAACCAATTATTCAGCCGACGCCTTTTATCGGCATCATCGATACTGGATTTGCGCCGAACAATCCCGATCTGGATTATTCTAAAGTGACATTGGGGCGCGATCGCATTGACAAAGACAGCAATCCTTTGTTTACTGCCGGTACTGGTAACGAACATGGCACTTTTAACTGGGGTTTAGTTAGTGCGATTCAAGGCAACGACAAAGGCATTGATGGCTACAATGATAAGGCCAATGTGTATCTAAGTCGGGCAATTGGTTCTGGGGAATGGGATTTAGCTTTAAATGATTTTGTGAGTGAAGCGAAAGGACAAAAGCAGAAGAATGCGATCGCCCTTCTTCCCCTCGATTTAACTCAAAAGAATGCTGACGGAACCATTACCACTCGTTACGAATTTACGAACCGAGAACGTGCGGTTTTGGAAAATGCGCGTCAGAGTGGAGTGCTGTTAGTTGTAGCGGCGGGAAATGACGGCGGTGTGATGTCTGTTTTGGGTCAATCTTCCCAGGAGTTTGAGAATATTATCACGGTTGGTTCGTCTGATGGATTTGGGCGATCGGATTATTCCAGCTACGGCTATGGTTTGGATATTTTAGTGCCCGGAGGTACGATCGACAATCCGACTTTATCGACTGTTGGTGATGATATTGGTACGATGTCGGGAACTTCGGCATCCGCAGCTAAGGCGGCGGGGATGGCGTCTAAGGTTTGGGAGGCTAATCCCGATTTAAACCCTAAGCAAATTATTGACATTTTGACTGGAAGTGCGATCGATTTGAAGGAGCCCGGATGGGATCAGGAAACGGGTTTTGGGGTGGTGAATTTGAATAAAGCTGTGCAAGTGGCGAAGGAAACTAAGCCGCAAAGTTACACGCCTAGTCCTTTCTTGAGTCCGACAACTTGGGGTTTGGAAGGAAAAGTCACGCCTTGGGAACGAGCAACTTATGACATCAAAACAGGCAGTTTCACCTCGATTATTTGGTCAACTGATGGTGTTAACCTCCGCAATAGCACGAATTTGAGCGATCGTAGCAGTGTGAATGTGGCATACCAAAAAACCGTCACTTTCGATGCCTGGACTTACGGGGAAGCAGTCCCGGATCTCACTACAAAGCAGCAAGATGCTTTGTGGTTTCGGACAAATGTAAACGGACAATCTTACTGGGTACCGAGTGCATACACGAAGGGCTACCCACCTGGAAACCCGCCGTTACTGCCTCCAGCTAACACCAATCCAGTTATAACCAATCCAGGTACAACTAATCCAGTTATAACCAATCCAGGTACAACCAATCCAGTTATAACCAATCCAGTTATAACCAATCCAGTTATAACCAATCCACCACCTAGTTCAATTTCTATCAACGGACGCACTATTGGTGGCAGTTTCTATCCGGTTTTCCAGAATTATAAAGCAACACTGGGCAATCCGACTTCTGATGCCATCAACTATAATGGCGTGAGCTATCAGACATTTGACAAAGGGTCGATCGTCAGCAGTAAAAATGGAACTTTCCCGCTTTATGGTGCTATCCGTCAGGAATTCTTGAAAACAGGTGGATTGGATGGCTGGTTGGGCGCTCCGAAGAGTGCGGAAAAGGGCCAAGGGGATGGAACGCTCATCCAATACTTTGAGAAGGGTCACATTTCCTGGAATGGCGTTAAGGCGATCGCATATGAGGAAGGAAATGGTCAATCCAATTATCTCAAATTTGCGGATAATGCTTCCACAATCGGTGGAGACTTGAGTTCTATTCCCGACATCATATCCGCTAGAAGAGCAGTGAGCAAAGGTGGAATTGTAAACTCCAATATCAAGGGTAGTTTTGCGAAGGATGTTGTTGATTCAATAAAGAAAGGTGTTATCCGCGAAGAAGTGGGACTCTTTGTAATGTCAATCTTAGCTACTGAATCTGGTGGTGGTAATTGGCAAGCCAACAATGGTAAAGGCTACCTGGGAGCTTTCCAAATGGGCAAAAATGAGCGACAGGCATTTGCTCCTGGTGTTTCCGATCAGGAGTTCTTAGCTAACAAAGATATTCAACTTAAGGCTGCTCAAGGGCTTTACGATCAAAAACTGCTGATCATTCAAAACAAAGCCCAGACAGGTGAACTCCATAGTTGGACAACAGAGCCAGACCAACAACCATTAGATCAACACTTTGCTGGTAAAAGCAACATTTACAAAGCTGCCTATGCTTGGCTAACCTTGGCTGGAGAAGATGGAAATCATGTCTACAGCAAAGACTATGCTCAAGCTGCCGATGAATCAGCCAAACTTATTAACCAGACGCTTGGTATTAATAAAGGCTCTCTTCCGTCTATATCTGTTCCTAATCAGCCAGTCTTAGGTGACGATCACTGGTGGGATTTGCAGACAGGTGATTCTTTCCTTTATTCTAATCAAGAAGATCCGAAGAATAACTCTAAGTTGTACTCTGAACTTCAGACGATTGAACGGAGTCAACAAGTACGTCAAGTGTATGTAGAGCTTTCCAAAGCAATTTTTAAAGGTAGCTTAATCGAATCAGAATCTGGTTATGCCTATGACAAAGGCTACATCCAAAAATTTGGTTGGATTCACTCTGGTGTCGATATCTCAGCTTCGACAACAAATGTGATTCACTCACCAGTCGATGGCATAGTTGTTAAAGATATCCCAGACTATTATGGTACTGGAAGGGCTATTGCTGTTCAGGAAAAAGTAGACGGAAAACCTGTCAATCGTTTTTGGTGGTACTTACATCTAGCAGCTGGTACAAGTAAATTCAATTTATCAGTGACAGCTAAGGAAACACCTATTGGTAATCCTGGGATTATACCAAATCAGTCTCCTCACCTTCATTTGACTGTTGCAACTGCAACTAGAGCCGATGACAATGAAGCTACAAATGTCAGAGCACCTAATGTAAACCAAGCACAAGCTGCGATCAATGAAATGACAGCAAAAACGATGAGTCCTTTACAGGCTTTTTGGGAGGCAAAAAATAAAGTTATTAGATAGTCGGATGAGCGATCGCCCTTTCTTATAATTCAGAAGGGCGATCGCCCATAATTCATCAAACGAGCGATCGCACTTCTTACATCCGCGTTAATCTGCGTCCATCTGCGGTCAAAAAAGAGCGATCGCCCTTTCTAATAATTCAGAAGGGCGATCGCGATCTCTGGAATTTACTCGTATTGAGTCTCCAAAAAAGCTCATTTATCCACTAAATTCCAGAAATCCTCCGACTTCAATCCTCCCTCTTCTTTCAAACTTTGCCGAGATTTCTCCAAAACTTGATTGAATTTGGGATTATTAGCCAATAAGAAACGCTCTAGAGCTTCGGGATCTCTAATTAAAGTCATTGCCGCTACTGGTTGACCATTTTCTGTAATTAAAATTGGCTCTCCGCGATCGGCACTCAAGTAATCAGCAAATTTTGCTATAATTTCAGCTAAAGAAACTATTTTCATGATTCAGTCTGCTCTGTTCCTATAAATAACTGATTGCCAACTTTTACTCCAATTCCCAAAATATAAACCTCATAGGTATCAAGGTTAGTCTCGTAAAACACTCGGAACCGATTACTCGGCCCAAATCGTAACTCCCAAGTAGCACCTAGTTCAGAAGGTTCCAGTAACGGTTTGCGGTTGCGCGTTTCTAGCTCTGGCTCATAGCTCAACTGCTCCTCTATTGTAGTGCGGATTAATGAATAATACTTGCGATCGATCGCTGCAAGATGCTGGAAGACAGGGCGCGTAAAGATAATTTCAAACTTCTGCTGAGGTGTCATGCTTAGTTAAGGTCATTATCATTCATATTAGACCAAAAGGGATCTCGCCCATAATTCATCAAACGAGCGATCGCACTTCTTACATCCGCGTTAATCTGCGTCCATCTGCGGTCAAAAAAGAGCGATCGCCCTTTCTAACAATTCAGAAGGGATCTCGCCCGTTTTATAATCAAAATAGCGATCGCCCTTTTTGCACCAGATTCAGAAAGGATCTCGCTCTTTGGAATGAATTCGCGATCAGTTTTTTGTTAAAAGGGCGATCGCTTCTACTTGTAGGATGGAATAACCGCTTCCATCTCCCAATTTCCATGACCAACCCCATCCAGCAAGAAGCCCGCCAAATTCTCGATAATCTCGCCTTTACCCCCTTCGATAGATGCAATCCCCTCAGCCGCGACTTCGACACCATTCCTGCTAAAGTTGGTTTATACGCCTTTCGACATCGCATTCAAGGATTACTCTACATCGGCAAAGCCAAGAACCTCCGCGATCGACTGCGAGGTGGTCACAAAGCCTTTCTCTGGGGCTGGCTCGATCGCTACGATCCAGATGATGTGAGAATCGCTTTCGTTACCCTCAACCAATGGCAAAAACCAGGGTTATTATATGAATTAGAAACCCTCATCCTGCAAGCTACAAATCCTCCCTACAACGTTAAAATCCCCAGAGAACAATGAATCATACCCTCAACATCCAACACTTGCCACCATCCGCTATTCATTCGCTGATGACCCATTTGCCGGACTATGTGAAAGTCGCCCTGATAGAAAAAGCTACGCAACTAGAATGCTCTCTCGAAGCTGCGATCGAAATGGCGATCGCTAGTTTTCTAGACTCAGAAGCTTTGAGCTTTGAAGATTGCCTATTATCGCAACGTCTTCAGGAATCAGAACTGGTAGAATCTCCCCAAAGGAAATAGGGTGCGATCGCCATTTTTCCACTATCCAGAAAGGCGATCGCCCTTCCTACATCCGCGTTAATCAGCGTTCATCTGCGGTTAAAAAAGAGCGATCGCCCTTTCTAATAATTCAGAAGGGCGATCGCCCGTTTTATAATCAATCATGGCGATCGCCCTTCCTTTTTGAAGAGCGATCGCCCTTTTTCAACTATCCGAATTGCATCAACTCAAAAGTCAGGCTATAATTTGCTTATACATTAATTTCACGATCGATACCCTTGGATTATAACTTTGATTGGAATATAGCCAAAGAAAAGCAAAATATTCGCAAGCATCAATTAAGTTTTCGTTTGGCTTCAACTATTTTCCGCGATTCTTATCAATTAACAATCTATGATGAAGAACACAGTCAAGATGAAGATAGATGGATTACCATAGGTTTAGATGAAACAGGCATTTTCAGGCTTGTTGTTCATACTTTTGAACAAACTGATAGCTCCTCCTGCATCATTCGGATTATTTCCGCTCGGAAAGCTACTTTCACTGAAACACAATCTTATCAAGAGAGAAAATTATGAAATCAGAGTATGATTTTTCTGCGTCAGAACAAGGCAAGTTTTACCATCCTGATGCTACGTTTCATTATCCGATTTATCTCGAAGCTGATGTCGAGCAGTTTGTGACTAAAATTGCTGAACATAAAAATATTGACGTTCAAGTTTTGGTCAATGAATGGCTGAGGAATAACATTAAATTAATTCAAAGTATTGAGTAGGAAGGAATGAGGAATGGCTTGTGCGTGTTTGTCAAGCTTGTCCTGACGGTAGGAAGGATCTCACAAGCGGTCAAAAAAGAGCGATCGCCCTTTCTAACAATTCTGAAGGGCGATCGCCCTTATTTTGCATTCAACTAACAAAAAATTGTCATTTCAGCCAATAATTGCTAAAATGATCGCAAAATACTATTCTGATTAGCCAATGAGCAACATCTCTATCAGCTTGCCAGATGAATTACTCACATACGTCAATCAAAAAGCGCCCAACCCCAGTGCTTTGATAGAATCTCTCTTAAAACAATGGCGAAAACAACAAGAAAACCAAGCTTTAGCAGAAGCTTGCAAGCTAATTGACGAACTAGATTTAGGATGGGACGAGGAATGGCAAGCTCAAGCGATTACCGACTGGGAAGTATCTGGATAGCTAGATTCGATCCGTCAGTAGGAACAGAAATACGCAAAACGCGGCCTGCGTTGGTAATTTCTGGTACTCTCTTCAACGAGCGACGCAGCAAAGTGACTGTTTTGCCATTTACCTCCGCTCGTCCTCACGATCCTCGGATTTCTGCTGCTGCGATCTTAGTACCCGCATCCCCACAAAATGGTTTAGATGCAGATAGTTTGCTAGTCTGTGTCGATCCGATGACTTTCGACAAAACGAGATTAGTACAACAAGTCGGCCAATTGGAATCGGAGCTATTTTCCCAAGCTCAAGAGATTTTACAGCGCTATCTGGAATTATAGCGAGATCCCTTTTTCAATTAGTATAAAAGAGCGATCGCCCTTTCTAACAATTCAGAAGGGCGATCGCCCGTTTTATAATCAATCATGGCGATCGCTCCTGCTAAATTTATGATATAATTACTCATCAGTTACAGCTAGACTTGCCCACTTCTTTTGATATAAAGGAGTAAAGCCCGTGAAAATAGAAGAATTACTACAAAGAAAAGGAATTATTCACAGCGATCCAGAAATTATGAGCGGTGTTCCCGTATTTGTCGGCACTCGCGTTCCCTTAAAAACTTTTTTTGATTACCTCGAAGGTGAAAGCGGTTTCGCAGAATTTATTAATGATTTTCCTTACCTAGAAAGTCAAGCCATTCAAGTGCTAGAAAATGTAACTAAGATGATGCTCTCGTTAGAAAGTCATTTAAATGCTTATACTGCTTGATGAAAATCTTTTGAGTCAAAAACTGAAGCAGCCTTTTTTAGACGAGGGTCATTCAATTAGCAATGTTTATGACATGGGGTGGAGAGGGCTAAAAGACCGGGAAATTCTGGATAGATCCGAGAATCATCCTTTTGATGTTTTTATCACCGCCGATAAAAATCTTCCCTATCAACAAAATCTAGCAAATCGTGTTATTACAATTGTGGTGTTAGATTCTAGCAGTACCAGACCCGACCATCTTGTACCTTTGATGAGACAAGTTAGCACTATGATATCGTCGCTGCCAGCAGGTTCAGCAATTCGGATTAATGATGCTGGAGATGTGGTTTCTATTACTCGTTGACCGATCGCTCAATTATCACCTATAATTCCAATCAATCCCTCTTTCAAAGACTTGATATCGACATCTTGAAGCCTTCCCAGCTTTTTGAGGATCAGTTGTTTCTCAATTGTCGTAATAACAGGCTTAATCATAGATGCTTTTAAAAGACCAGCCGATCGCCAATCTGCAATGATAATATCACCTACTTTCGGGCTACTGCTAACTTGACTCGTTATACCCATCAGAATGCGATCGGGATATTCTGCATTATAAACGTCAGAACTAATCACAACTGCTGGACGTTTTTTGTTTGTAGTTTGATCGGTAAAAGGAAACGGAACTAAAACCACATCACCAAAATTATAACTCGTCATACTCCGCATCCTCTGGGTTATCCCAAATTTTAGCAAAAGCTGCTTCTGAGAGTTTAGTTGCATTATAAACGAGAAGATGAGCTTCACTTCGCGTTAATAGGAAGTCGAGAAAATCTTCTAATACCGTGATTTTATCTGGCGGTAAACTGCGAATTTTTTCCATCAGCTTTGTTTCGGGGTTGTGGGCGATACTCATGTTATTTTTCACTTTTTCAATGACTACATAGCACTTACTTTAACGTAAGTTGCTAATTCAATCAAGTCGCGGATAACTTGCGGACGTTTTTGGATTGAGGTCATTTTTCTTCCTGCAACCCCTGATTCTGGGAAATACGCGATCGCACAGCTTGACGAATCTCCATCCAATTTTCCTCAGTCATCGCGGTTGGATTTCCTGATTCCAAACCTTCTAATAACATCGCTTCCAAACGTTCTGAAGCTTTGCGTTTTTGGTCTTGGCGAATTAACTCGCGGAAATACTCGCTAGCTGTACTATAACCACCTTGAGCTACCTGTGCTTCTATATAAGTTCGCATTGAGTCAGGTAGAGAAATATTCATGCTTGTCACGGGTATTACTTACCTCAGTTAACTCGTTATCTTAATTATGGCAGATTTTGCCATTTTTTGTCAAGTCTCACACAACCTGTAATTTTGTAATCAGAAATTGGGAAGAGCGATCGCCATTTCTCAGCCCGATTCAGAAAGGCGATCGCCCATAATTCATTAAAAGAGCGATCGCCCGTTTTATAATCAATCATGGCGATCGCTCAAAATCTTTCCCATTCACAACCAATGAATCCCGCCGCACAACAACTTTCCGATTTGACAGGACAAACCTGATCAGAACCGATCGCCATACTGGAGAGTTACGGCTTCCTATTTCAAACCAGCACAAAAGGTGGCTATCAAAGCTTTGAACACCCAGATGGCAGTATAATTAATATTAGACCAAATGGTGAAATAGTCCGTACAGGGCCAAAAATACGAGCGACGGATGGCAAAATTTACCGTCGTAGATACAATCGAGATGGAACTCAAATAAAATTTGAACCAGGGGCTAAGACACATAATACCGGAGAAAAAGTGATTCTATGACAACCGCGATCGCACTCAACCTCAAAACCTTTTTAGAAGACTTAAAAAGTGCCGATTTAGTAGGGGTTTCACTTCGCCCTCAAAATCTTGGCTTGCGTTTAGACTTCACCTTTGGCCCCGAAGTCGGAGATGTTGCGATCGAGTTCGATCGCATTCTTCACCTAGTGATTTCTCGCCCCATCAATTCCGATGATGAAAATTACTGTTTTTGGGTAGGAGAAGTCAAACTCAGAAAACTTGAAGAAAATGCCGAAACTTTCTTATCTTCCCTGTCCTATCCTTTCAATTTCCCGGCTAATTTAGATTTATCTTCTTTGAGTCATTTTCGGTTAGAAGGGGATATTTTTATTGAAATAATTTGCGAATATTATAAAATTTTTCAGGAAGTTAAAAATTAATTCATAAGGATTAGATGAAACAGGCATTGTCAGGCTTGTTGTTCATACTTTTGAACAAACTGATAGCTCCTCCTGCATCATTCGGATTATTTCCGCTCGGAAAGCTACTTTCACTGAAACACAATCTTATCAAGATAGAAAATTATGAAATCTGAGTATGATTTTTCTGCGTCAGAACAAGGCAAGTTTTACCATCCTGATGCTACGTTTCATTTGGACGTTTTTTATTTGTAGTTTGAGCAGATTGATCTAGCAATCGCCCTAATGGTTAAGGCGACTGCTATAGTTGGCAAGCAGGAAGCCTATAGTATGCCCTGGGGGAGCATCCCGACTTTGCATAGGCGAAGCATGACCGCAGACAATTTATTAGTGATAACCAGAGATTTACAGCGGTCATGCTAGAGCATCATACGAATATATTTGCACTCCTTGAGATGCACTCATCCCTGCTCTTGGTTGTGGCGATTCTAAGGCGCGATCGCTCTAGTTGACAGCCACCGCCAGATTAAGTTCTGGATCTTGGAACAAGGGAGTGCTCAGATAGCGTTCGCCAAAGCTAGGCTGAATCATCACGATCAATTTGCCTGCATTTTCAGGACGCTTGCCAATTTTCAAGGCCGCACACAAGGCTGCACCGCTAGAAATACCAGACAACAGTCCTTCTTCTCTGGCTAAGCGACGCCCGTAGGCGATCGCCTCGTCATCGCTGACAACTACAATCTCGTCGATCGTATCCACATTCAAGACCGGTGGCACAAAACCAGCACCAATACCTTGAATTTTGTGAGGTCCAGGCTTACCACCGGAAAGTACCTGACTGTTAGCCGGCTCAACGGCGATCGTCTTAAATCCAGGTTTTCGGGACTTAATCACCTCCGAAATACCTGTAATCGTACCGCCGGTGCCAACCCCAGAAATCAGGAAATCCACCTCGCCATCTGTATCTTCCCAAATTTCCTCCGCTGTGGTTTCCCGGTGAATCTGGGGGTTAGCAGGATTCCGAAACTGCTGCAACATATAAGCATTGGGCGTTTTGTCCACAATGTCTTGAGCGCGACGGATGCAGCCACTCATGCCTTCAATTCCTGGAGTCAATTCTAATTGGGCTCCGTAAGCTCGTAACATCGATCGACGTTCCGTGCTCATCGTATCAGGCATTGTCAAAATCAACTTATAACCCTTAGCCGCCGCCACCATGGCCAAAGCAATGCCAGTATTGCCAGAAGTCGGTTCCACTAACACCGTTGTCTCTGGAGTAATCAGCCCTTCTGCTTCGGCTGCATTCACCATATTCACGCCAATACGGTCCTTGACAGAGGCAGCAGGATTCATGCCTTCGAGTTTGACCACAATCCGAGCTAAGCACCCTTCGGCTTGGGGAATGCGGTTGAGTTGCACCAAAGGTGTGCGGCCGACCAATTCTGTAATGTCACGAGCAATACGCATAATCTTTGTCAGTTTGTGGTTAATGGTAAATTCTGAGGTAAACCCACCTAAAAAAACATAATACCCAGAGTCTAGACTTGTTTAATAAGTTGGGACTCTAACACCAGAGCATTTTACCTTTAATTAGAGCTACCTACTTAACTTATAATTATTGTTAATCCCTATTAACTTTTATCAACTATTAGTAATTAGGGCTTGCTGAATATATCGATCGCACTTGACGTGGCCTGGGTTTCGATCGCGCGATCGAGAGTTTAGTGCAAGATAAACAGGTAAAATAGAGCAAAACCCGTGCATAACCACCTGCGATC
>NZ_JAHRFC010000118.1:0-11241 GCF_020883015.1 Microcoleus sp. CAWBG640 | reverse complement strand
TCCTAGTTCCCAGGCTCTGCCTATCCTCGTTATCCTAGTTCCCAGGCTCTGCCTATCCTCGTTATCCTAGTTCCCAGGCTCTGCCTATCCTCGTTATCCTAGTTCCCAGGCTCTGCCTATCCTCGTTATCCTAGTTCCCAGGCTCTGCCTATCCTCGTTCCTCGTTCCCAGGCTCTGCCTGGGAACGCAGATCTAGAGGCTCTGCCTCGCTCATAAAAACAAATCATCCAACTCAAAAATCAATCAAATCAACAGACAACAATCCATCCTGACCCTGATAATTTCGATAACTAGAATATCTCCAACAAGCGGGATCGTCAACATAGCCGCGCCTAACAGGATTATTGTGAATATACTCCAATTTTTGCAACAACATTTCCTCATCCAAAATAGCTTGTGGGTGGAATCCTTCTTGCCATAGCTGGTATTTTTGATCTTTTTTATGTAGCTTCTTATAGAATGCGAGTTGATCGAGAATATTGGTAGATTGCTTTTTCTCAAGCAAGTCAATTATCGATCGAGCCGTAAATGATTTAAAATTTCTCATTTGCGTTGACAATTCTGAAGAAGTTACGATTAAGTGCAAGTGATTTTCCATGAGCACGTAACCGTGTAAAGCTAAACGCTTCTCCCGTTGCAGAAAGCTTAAGGAATCTAAGACTATTTGTGCTATTTCTGCTTGACAGAATACTGGAATCCAGTTGATAATTGTACAGGTGACAAAGTGCGGTTGGTTTTCGGAAGATATTACTTTGTATCTGCTTCTTCCCATTGTGAAAATCTGGGGTTTGTAAGTGGGTTTGGGTGAGGCGGAGCCTCTGGATCTGCGTTACCAGGCAGAGCCGGGGAACGAGGGGGAATTTGGGGTTGGGGCGAGGCGGAGCCTCTGGATCTGAGTTCCCAGGCAGAGCCGGGGAACTAGGGGGAATTTGGGGTTTGGGCGAGGCGGAGCCTCTGGATCTGCGTTCCCAGGCAGAGCCGGGGAACTAGGGAGTTGTTGTTTTAATTATCACATAATCGCAATAATTGTGTCAAGATAAAAATCTTAATACTCACCTACAAACTGCTCGTGAACCCACAGAAATTCGCGCCGTCTGTTCTGCACCCGAACTAAGCCACCAAAGCCTGGATCTTTGTCTTTCAGCAGATCGTGTAATTTTCGTAAAACCGAATCTTTCGCCATGATTGGTGCTTCGCCTTGTTGCCAATCTGGGATATCACTTTCGTCAGACAAATTAGTAGCTAAATCGCTGACTTTCAAGGTAGACTCGATGCTTTTTTGTCCTAAATCTAGTCCCTCTTCAATCCCTTTGTAGGTAGCTTCATCTAGCATTAGCTTGGTTACCGAGTTTGCGACAGGTAAGACTAGACTCAGGGCTCCCGTCAAAATTTTGAGATAGGGGGCTGCTTTGGTAAACCATTCGCGGGAAACTTCCAATTCATAAACTCCTTTCTTCTTGTCGTGAGGATTTAAGGCGGGAAGGGGCCGACGAGAGTGTTCGCACCAGAGGGTAATTTGAAACTTGGTTTTTATCCATTTGGGGCTATCGAAAAACCTTGGCTCGATAGGCTTGAAACTGAACAAGCGCGGGCCATCTTTCGCTTGATCGATGGACATTTGCATCAGTGACGCAAATTGCTCATCGCCTTTGCTGAGAATAACCCGCTGTTCCTGAGACAATGACTGAAAGCGTTCTTCTTCTCGAATATCTAGAGTCCCTATCTTTCTAAGGACATTATTTAGATCATCTCTTACATTTTGGAATTGCTGAATAATTTCTTGGGATGGAGGAGAAGCAATCGGCGCGTTATTCAGCAAAGAATCGATGTTTTGCCATTTAGTACAGATGGGACATGGATAATCATGACGATTATCTTTTTTGCTTTCAATGAGTTTCTCTACCTCAAATAGCGCGTTTCCAGGCAAATTTTTACCGCAAGGCGCAATACAAGGAACCATCACATTACATCGCAATCCTTTCCAATCATGCTCGACTAGCCATTTAATCTCTGCCGTGAGATAAGACAAGAACCGTTCTGGATAAGCAGCCCGCACGGTGATTTTGACATCAGTATCAATATATTCCAGCAATGCCCGACCGTTGTAGTCGTCGTCAAGCATCAAACCGCGTTGCCAATGGATACTTTTTTCGTAATTGCATCGCCCCAGTGAGTATTTGTGCAAGCGCACAATCAACTGGTAAAACAATCCTTCTGCTACTGCAAGTTGTCCTCGATCGTCCACAATGCGACAAATTTGCACTTGTTGTCTGTCTCCGGCTTCCGGTTGCTGTCCCCAATTGGGCAATTCCGGGCGGGTATCGGGTACGAGTTGAGCAATCAAACTGGTATTACTGGGTTTAGCTGGGTCAAGCACCACCCGATAGGACAAATCGAAGCGTTCCATCAGCTTGAGAAAGATGGGATGTAATTCTTTGGGGTAGCCTGTCTCGCCGGGAAACGGCGGATAACTCCATAATTCGCTCAGATGCTCAAATTCTACTAAACCGTTGCGGCGGCGAGTCGTTGGATCATCGAGTACGAAGCCGATCGCCTTTGCTAGCCAGTTGGGTTTGAGGATGACGATATTTCGGAGTATTGAATCGTAATGGTAATGGATGATATGCCCCAAGACATGGGAAATGCGAAGGAAAAGTTCTGCTTGTTCGTTATCGATTCCGTGTTGAGTGCAGATGGCAATAACTTCATCGTAGGGCAGATAGGCTTTGTCGTTTGTCTGCAAGATTTCCCGCACTCGCTGCCATTTGGCGGGAACCGAACGTCCCATTTCGGGAAGAGAGGCGGCGACATTAGCGATCGCTTTTTTTAATTCTGCTATCCCGTTGCAGGTGTTCAGAGAGTCAGGTTTGCTGTCTACGTGGAAGAAGCCAAGCACTCTATCGCTGCCGAATCGATCGTGAATGTCCTGTCTGTCAATGTCGGGTTGTCGCTGTCCGGGGCCGCCGTGGGTGGCGACTACGAGTATTTTGGCATCTGGTTCGCGATGCTTAATCAGGGTAATCCACTCTTTGACAAAGCCTTGCTGGGGGCCTTCCCGCGGCTTCCACACCACGAGATACACGGCTGGTGCACTGAAAAATAATTGATGGGTCGATCGATAAACGGGTTGACCGCCAAAATCCCAACCATTGAGGGATATTTCTGTGCCGGTGTTGGGATGGGTGACAATGACTGGTTTAATTTCAATGCCGTGAGTGGTGGGACGACTTTCTAGCCATTCGTCCTCGCGCAATGCGCCTAAGAGACAACTTTTGCCTACTTCGCCTTCACCGATCAAAATCAGTTTGGCTTCATTTAGGGTGATTTGTGCTTCTGCTTTTGCCCGTAGGTATTGCAAGAGGGCTTCAGTGCCTTGCTCATAGGCGGCGGCGAGGTCAGGATTTAAAGGGTTGCTGCTGAGTTTAAGCTCTTGCAACTGGGTGAGGGAGGCGATTGCTTCTGGGAGTTCCGTCAGTTGGTTGTTGGAAAGGTTAAGTTCTTTCAACTGAGTGAGTGAGGCGATCTCCTCTGGCAATTGCGTCAGTTGGTTGTTACTGAGGTAAAGCATTCGCAACTGGGTGAGGGAGGCGATCGCCTCTGGTAGTTCGCTCAGTTGGTTGTAACCGAGGTAAAGCCCTTGCAACTGTGTGAGAGATGAGATCGCCTCTGGCAGTTCCCTCAGTTGGTTATCGGAGAGGTTAAGCCATTGCAAGTGGGTGAGAGATGAGAGCGCCTCTGGCAGTTCCCTCAGTTGGTTGTTATGGAGGTAAAGCCCTTGCAAGTGGGTGAGAGATGAGAGCACCTCTGGCAGTTCTCTCAGTTGGTTATTGCTGAGTTCAAGCCTTTGCAAGTGGGTGAGAGATGCGATTGACTTTGGCAATTTCGTTAGTTGGTTGTTGTGGAGATCAAGCCATTGCAATTGGGTGAGGGAGGCGATCGCCTCTGGCAGTTCCGTCAGTTGGTTGTCGGATAGGTTAAGCTGTTGCAACTGTGTAAGGGAGGCGATCGTCTCTGGCAGTTCCCTCAGTTTTAGCTCCCTAAGATCGAGTGTTCTTGCTCTCTCTCGCCGTGCCCGTTCAATGCGTCGCTGTGCTTCCCGATCGCCCTCAGTTTCTAACATTGCCAATTCCTTGTTTTGATTTTTGTATATAAGTACGATCGCCTTTTGAGATGAAAGGGCGATCTTGAGACTTGATTTGATTTTGAATATTCCTTAATCTCACTACAAAATAACACGAATATTTTGGCGATTTGTGAGGTTGGAGTAAACTCGCTAATCGAGGGTTTGTTGGTTGGTTATGGCGAGGCAGAGCCTCTGGATCTGCGTTACCAGGCAGAGCCTGGGAACGAGGGGAACCGGGTTTTTGAGTTGGAGTGCGATCGGGCATAATCCAAGAAACCGGGTTTCTGCGATAATTTTCGCATCCTCACCGAGATTTTGGTGAGAAACCCGGTTTCTGAGGCCCTACACATCGCCCCTACTGAAAGCTGCTGCAAGTTCTGGACTAGAAAGTGCGATCGCGCTTTCATGCCATTCATAAATCGTTGCCTCAATCCGCTCCCAAGCCGCAGGTTCCAACCCCACAAGACGGTAATCTTTCTCTATTTCTGCGATCAGTTCGCTAAGTTCGTCCTTATCAAATACTTTCAACCACCCATAGAGATTTTCTGAACCAATTTCTTCTCCCAACCGCAATCGATAAGCAGCGCCCATCACCTCAAACCAAGGAGTCGAAGTATCTAATGTAGCGATCGACTCCTGAGCATTCAGGTGTTGGGCACGAATAAATTCAGCGAAAGTCAGAATTTCGCTTGCTTGCTCTTGGGGAAGGGTTTTAACGATCGCGTAGAGTTGTTCAATGATAGTCATAATCTGGTTGTGATCGAGTATGTTTATCGCAATTCAATCTAACTTATTTCATGTTATCATAAAATCACTTCAGAGCAGAAGGGCACGACTATGCAAACCCAAGAAAAGCCAGCAATCGCCAAGCAACCACCAACCGAAAAACGTTACTACACGCCGGAGGAATATCTCGCATTAGAAGAAAGTGCGATCGACAAAAGTGAATATCATGATGGAGAAATAGTACCAATGACAGGCGGAACTGCAAACCATAATAAACTTGCTGGAAATTTTTGCCGCAAATTCCCATTGACTATAAATGGTCAAGATTACGAGATATTTATCCATGATTTACGCCTGTGGATACCCCTAACTCGCCGCTACGTCTATCCCGATGTCATGGTCATTCAAGGAGAACCAGTATATCAAGGAAGTAACAAAACAATTGTCACAAATCCTCTGGTAATCGTCGAGGTTTTATCCAATTCAACCAAAGACTACGAGCGCGGTGGCAAATTTCTCGCCTATCGCTCAATTCCTGAATTTCGAGAATACATTTTAATAGAGCAATATAGCTATCACATCGAACAATTCGCAAAAAACTCTGATGGCAAATGGGTATTAACAGAGTATGATTCAGAGGAATCTGTATTAACCCTAGAATCGGTAGAATTTCAAATACCGCTGACAGAGATTTACGAACGAATTAATTTTGATATCAAAGATGAAGAAGTAAACGAGACAACAAGTGAAATCGAAGAATAAAATTCAGCTAGTCGATAATCCAAAAAACTGGGTTTCTGCGACAATTTTGGCATCCTCATCCAGATCAAGTGAAATGGCGAGGCAGAGCCTCTGGATCTGCGTTACCAGGCAGAGCCTGGGAACGAGTTAAGAAACCCGGTTTCTGAGCTCCGCCCGATCGTGCGATTTGAGCAAATTCCCCACATCGGGCCCAGCCGGGATAATGCAGCCCGGATTCAACGGGAACAAATTGCCGTAATAATCGCGCTTCACAGCCTCCAAATCGCAAGTACCCGCCACTCCCGGTAACTGATACAAATCGCGCAGATAAGCTCCCAAATGCTCGTAATCCTGAATGCGACGCACATTGCATTTGAACAAGCTGTAGTAAACTGCATCAAAACGGAATAGAGTAGTAAACAGTCGCACATCTGCTAATGTCACGCGATCGCCACAAAGATAACGACTCATCAAGAGCGATCGATCGATTTCGTCCAAAACAGCAAATAATTCACTGCAAGCCGAGTCATAAGCAGCCTGAGATTGGGCGAAACCGCAGCGATAAACACCGTTATTCACCGATTGGTAAATTTTCTCATTCCACTCGTCAATTTGCGATCGCAAATCCACAGGATAAAGATCCATTTGATTGCTAGCAAACTCATTAAACTCCGAGTTTAGCATCACAATAATCTCCGAACTCTCGTTATTAACGATCGCCTTTTTCGAGTCATCCCACAACACCGGCACCGTACACCGCCCCTGATAGCCCGGTGATGCCAACTGGTAAAGTTCCGGCATCGTATTGCAGCCAAAAGTCTCCGACTCCATCACCCACATTCCCCCTTCCGAGGGATAGACAACAGACACGGATATGGCATCTTCCAGCCCTTTGAGCGCTCTCGTCACCAGAGTGCGGTGGGCCCACGGGCATCCCATACCCACAAACAGGCGATATCGTGCCGTGGCGGGCTGGTGAGGGTTGTTTGCTTCTGTCGAGACAAAATTTCGGAAACTGCTGCTAGGGCGAATGTATGCTCCGGTGCGATCGGGCGGTGCTAGTTTTGACATCATTAATTGCCACATTGATGTCCAGACAAATTTGCCTAATTTGACTGTTACTGATGAAGGAAGTGATTTGTTTTTCACGCCAGGGATTAAAAGTAATTTGCTAAACATAATCTGTTTATTTTACCTTACATTGATATCCAGGCTTCAAACAAGGCAAAGCAAGAGCGATCTGCCTCGCTCTTGCTTTGCCTCACCTGAAAACAAGTTGCTACACTCTACCAGAGGTGATATCGGCATAAGCTCGATCAATCAATCGGCGAGCAACTGTTTGAATTCCCGTATGTTCGTAATAATTAGTAGTCATATCTAAAAACGCCGCCACATAATCCAGCTTGTCATCAGTAACATCAACATATTGCTTAAGATTTCCTAAAACAGTAGCAGGAGTTAAACCACGAGACTGTACTAAATTGTTCATCCAACCTTGGGCGGAAGCAAAAGTTGCGTTCACAAATCCGAGTTTTGCAGCACCACTACCGCCGGGAATTAGGTTGCTGATATTTTGGAAAGTTGAGTTTTGCTGCAAGGTTGAAGGATTCAACCCGGCTAGGGTATTTTGTGCTACTCTCAGGAAGTCCGGGCCCAGGGGAATTAAACCATCAGCACAGACTAAAGCAGCCATCCGCATCAGAGCTTCGTCTTTGTAATGAGATAAATAATTACCAAAATCTCCCATATTGTCAAGGGAAATATTGTTAAGTTTGCAGAAGACAATTAGCTCGATCGCCACTTTGACACATAAGTCGATCGTCTGAGTGGTGTCAGCCTTGGGAGTCAAGCGGTTGATAAAAGAAAGAAAGCCGATGTTTTCGCCAATTTTATTAGCCATAGCCGTGACTCCTAACGCACTGTCGGCACTGTCGGCTAACTGGTAAAGTCGGAGAGAGGCTTGATAGGGTTCGTTGGGATTTGCATAAAGTGCGATCGCGCGATCGCGAATTTTCTCAACTACTTTGCCCTTAGTTTCCCCTGTAACAGCTTGAATAGTATTATCAAAACCCGTAAGATTATTCCATTGGCCAGGAACCACAAAATCGAGAGACTTCAACATCATCACAGTGATACCACCAGAAGGCAAATTGTCAACCAATTCCACAATAGACTTGCTCATCACAAACTCCAGAATAGCTATATTTAAACCTGTTCTTCCAAATACTCCAACTTCGGGAAATACAATTCCAGATTCCGGGTAAAATCCGCAGAAGCAAGCAAACAAATGCAAACAACTACCACAGGACAACAGCCCGTTTTGTAATCCTCCAGCCTTTTCACTCTGCTGGCTCCTCTGCGTTCTCTGCGCCCTCTGTGGTGCAAAATATTCACACTTCACTCGCCCTCACAAAGTTAAGTTTCATTATATAGACCCACATAAACAGCCGATATATGTTAAAATTAATCGCGAAAAAAAATATAAACCTAAAAAATGACTGTTGAAGTTAAAACCAATCCAGGATTAGCATCACGCTTAGTAAACGGCGTACTCTCCATCAAACCTTTAGCTAATATCGCCAAACACCAAGCGCGAGAAATGATGATTAAAAGAGCCGAAAAAATAGGAGTGCACTGGCGACAAGATGCCCAAGCACTTTTAGCCAGGAATTGGGATGCAGAATTGCTCAGCGTCCAAAATCCCAATCTGGTTTACCCCAAATACTATCTAACTTCATTTCACGCCTACGAAAAAGGCAATATGAGTTGGGAAGCCGCCACAGAAGTTGAAGTTGCCGCCCGTGCAGTTCACGCGGGAATTTGGCCAGAAGCCGGTGCTGAAGGTGATGCTAAACTCCGGGAAAGCTATCACCAAATTCTCAAATCTCAGATTGCCAAAACACCCCAAGATATTGTAGATTTGGGATGCAGCGTGGGCATGAGTACCTTTGCGATGCAGGAGGTTTACCCAGAAGCAAATACTGTCGGTGTGGATTTGTCGCCTTATTTTTTAGCCGTTGCTCAATACCGTTCCCAAGAAAAAAAAGCGGAATTACCAAACCAAAAAACTCCGACTTGGGTACACGCTGCCGCTGAATCCACAGGTTTACCTGGGAATGCTTTCGATTTAGTTTCTATCTTTCTAGTTTGTCACGAATTGCCGCAGAAGGCAACGATGGAAATATTCCGAGAAGCGAGGCGTTTGCTGCGCGCTGGCGGACATTTGACTATTATGGATATGAATCCCAAATCTGAAATTTATGCCAAAATGCCTCCTTATATTTTGACTTTGCTCAAGAGTACGGAGCCTTATTTGGATCAGTATTTTGGCTTGGATATCGAGCAGGCTTTGGTAGATTGTGGTTTTGCTGCACCGACAATAACTTGCAATACTCCCAGACACCGGACTATTGTTGCTGAGGCAATAAATAGTCAGGTTTGACGTTTGAAAAATGTTTGCGGTCGATGGCACTTAAAAAGTGTATTAGACCGCAACTGCGGTACAATTAATAGTTGT
Organism: Microcoleus sp. CAWBG640; assembly: GCF_020883015.1. Lineage (NCBI taxonomy): Bacteria > Bacillati > Cyanobacteriota > Cyanophyceae > Oscillatoriales > Microcoleaceae > Microcoleus > Microcoleus sp. CAWBG640. The sequence goes on along the minus strand of NZ_JAHRFC010000118.1, from coordinate 2,134 downwards.
GGCGCAGCGTGCGGCTTGGCTGCGTGTGTTACATTCTAAACGGTATGGAGAAACATCTTGACGGACAATGTATCGGCATCTTCAAAGTGGCAGAAGATGATGATTCTGCCGATTATATTTTCTGTGCCGAGTTATGCGTGTCAGATCAAAATCGCAAAAGCCATTTGAGGCAACACCAAACAAACTTTGGGCGTGTAGGGAATAACTAAGCCTGATTTAATATGAGATACAATAAAAGCGACGCCTAGAAGGTTATAGGTATGACTCCGGTATCCGACAAACAAACGACTATTATCCGTACAGAGCGAGGACTGACGATTTCAGGCACTCGACTGACTTTATATGATGTTATGGATTTTCTGAAAGCTGAGTATTCACCGAGATTGATTCGTAATAAATTTAACCTCACAGACGCTCAAATCAACGCTGCTCTATCTTACATTGAAGCAAATCGCACTCAGATTGAAACAGAGTATCAACAGGTATTACAAACAAGAGCAGAAATTCGCTCCTATTGGGAAGAGCACAATCGTGAACGATTCGATCGCATTGCAATGATGCCACACAAGCCCGGACAAGAAGCTCTCTGGGCAAAACTTGAGGAGCAAAAAGCAAGACGCGCCGCCCAAAAATGATGACTTTCTTAGTTGACTTTAATCTTGACGGCTATGCTCTTCTTTTGCTCGGAATCTTGACAAAACTCGGCTGGCTTGAACTCGTGTCGATTCAATTTGTTACTTTTAGGGAAGCTGGATTATCGATGGATGCGAGCGATCGTTTGGTTTGGCGTTATGCTCAAGAAAATCAAATGATGATACTCACAGCCAACCGAAACATGAAGGGTGAAGATTCACTCGAACAGGTGATGCGCGAGGAAAATACAGCAGATTCGTTTCCCGTGTTGACAATTGCAGACATCGATCGCCTCGACGAATTTGACTACCGAGAGCGATGTGTTGAGCGCCTTGTGGAGATTGTTCTAGATGTTGATTACTATATGGGAGTTGGTCGATTATTCATTCCTTGATATCGACATCAAAATCAAATTATCCAAAAACGATCGATCGCCCAAAACACCAACTTCACCCCTCAGCCACCCCGCAACTGCTGGACTAAATGAACTAATTCTGGTAAAATCAGTTTCTCCACCGCCAGTTTCACTGCATTACTAGAGCCGGGAAGAGAAAACACTAACTTGCCTTTATAAACGCCAGCTACAGCACGAGAGGCGATCGCCCTAGAACCAATTTCTTGATAACTCAAAAACCGAAAAATCTCCCCAAACCCCGGTAAAATTCTGTCCAACAAACTCTCCATCACATCATAAGTAGTATCTCGCGGAGAAATACCAGTACCGCCACTAAAAATTATCGCATCCACATCTTCGCGATCGCAAAAAGCCTGAATTTGCAATACAATTTTTGCCGAATCATCTTTAATAACTGTGTAAGCTACCACAAAATGACCAGCATCTTTCAGCAACTTCTTAATTAAAACACCACTCTGGTCTGTTTCAGCAGAGCGGGTGTCACTAACAGTAACAACAGCACAATTCACAGTCATTTCAGATAAATCAGGATGAGGAATTTGCGTCATATAAAATAAGTTATTTGTTAGTTTTTAGTTGTTAGTTCTTAGTTGTTAGTTCTTAGTTGTTATTGGCGACACAGCCAATAACAACTAACAAATAACCAAGAAGCAATCACCTAGGACTTGCTAAATCCTAAGCCATTAGCTTCAGAGTAGCGTTCCATAAAACGCATAAAACGCTCCCATTCTTCCTTATTTCTCATTAAATAAAGAGCTTCCAAACCAGCAGGCTGACCGTTGACAAATTTAGCCTTAACTTCGCGAGTTATGATTTCACCTTCTTCGTCAATCATGTACATCCCAGTAATGTCTTCTGTACTGGTAGTTAGAGCTTTCGGATTTTCAAAGATAAAAGTAGCCGTGCCTTGACTGCCGCTTTTAGAACGAGTTAGACGCACTTCTGGCACAGAATCTTCGTCCATACCACGGGAAAATTGAATTGTAGCCATAATTTGACAATTGAACCTTAATGATTACTTAATTTCTTAAGATCCCATCATAAAACGATTCGGTACTGGGAAATCGAGACTTGGGAGAGGGGAAG
>NZ_JAHRFC010000117.1:0-11635 GCF_020883015.1 Microcoleus sp. CAWBG640 | reverse complement strand
GTGATTTCCCCCTTGCTAAGGGGGGGTGATGATGTGATTTCCCCCTTGCTAAGGGGGGGTGATGATGTGATTTCCCCCTTGCTAAGGGGGGGTGATGATGTGATTTCCCCCTTGCTAAGGGGGGGTGTAAGAGGGGATTCATCTCTTAGCCCCCCCTTACTAAGGGGGGGTTGGGGGGGTAATTCTGGTTCCACTTCGCTAAGGGGGAATTCTTCTCTTAGCCCCCCCTTAGTAAGGGGAAGTTCATCTCTGAGCCCCCCCTTACTAAGGGGGGGTTGGGGGGGTGTATTGCTAGCAGCGAGGCGACAACCTCCCAGTAAAGCGGGGACAACGTTGTCGGGATGTCCTTCAAGTTCGATCGCCAACTGCATCACTTCCACCTGACTCAAAGGCGAACCGGCTAATTCATTTGCACCGACTAGCCCGCCGACAATCGCTGTAGCGGAACTTCCCAAGCCTCTAGCCAGCGGCACTTGCATATCTATATGTATGGCGACGGGCGGTGGCGATTGGTTGAGGCGATCGTACAAGGTAACAAATGCTACATAGGCGAGATTGCTGTCATCTGTCTTGACTTTGGCTGCTTCTGCGCCCGTAACGGTAATTTTTAGTTTCTCGGTTGCCGAGGGTTCGAGTCGGGAGAATTGGAAGCGGTTGTAGAGGCTTAAAGCGGCACCGATGCAGTCAAAACCGGGGCCTAGGTTGGCGGTTGTGGCGGGTACGGTAACGGTGAAGGTGGAAGTTGCGGACATTTTTTGAATAGTAAATTTTGAGTATTTAACCGCTTGGGAACAGAGATAAATTGTTGATATCGGTTCGATCGCCTATTTTAACTGATTCCTAGAACATCTTCGTAAATTTGTGCGATCGGGCATTGAAAGTCTACGCTAGCCAAGCGAACTTCTTCGCCCTCCGCGTAAGGGTAAAGTTCCCAGCGCCCTTCTGCATTGCGCCGATAACATTCTACACCGATTCTTTCTTGATTAATCACTACGTATTCTTGTAAAGTTTCTAAGGTGCGGTAGTCGGCAAATTTATTTCCGCGATCGAATGATGCCGTTGTTGGAGATAGAACTTCTACGATTAAGCGCGGGTGGCATTTGAAATATTCAAGGCTTCTATCTTTTTCATCGCAAGTTACCATGATGTCGGGATAGTAAAATACATCGGCTTGCTCAATTCTGGCTTTCATGTTTCCTGCGTAAATGCGACAGCCTCTGCCTCTAACGTGAGTTGTGAGCAAGTTGACTAGGTTGATGCAAATTGTTTCATGGGCATCACTTGCTCCTGCCATTGCATAAATTTCGCCTTGTCTGTATTCGTGTTTGATAGGGCTAATTTTTTCGCCTTCTAAATAGTCTTCTGGGGAGGTGTAGGTGTGGCTGATATTGGCAATCATAGTTGGTATTTCTTAAACACTAAGGAGATTATATCATGTTGGCAAAAGCTATTTATTGTTCCAGCAGTTGAAGATGCTTGATGGCATCTTGATAATCGTTAGTTTTGCCTGATTTTTGATAGAATTGGGCTGCTGTATGATAATCGGCGATCGCGCCGTTGATATCTTCTAAGAATTCGCGGACTCTGGCGCGATTGTAGTAGGCATCGCCGTAGTTGGGGTCGATTTGAATAGCGCGATCGAAATCTGCCTTTGCTGCTGGGTAATCTTTGAGATCGCGGGCTCGAATTATACCGCGTTTGTTATGGGCTTGGGCGTAGTCGGGATTGAGGCGGATGGCTTCGGTGTAATCGGCGATCGCACCTTGAATATCTCCTGCTTCTGACTTGGCTAAACCGCTGTTAAATAAATCTTCTGCCTGATTTTTAACATTATTTATTTGAACTATTAATACTTCTGATTTAGCAGAGACAGCAGGAGATATATTACCAAAAATAGTAAAGATTGCTAGAGTCGCAATTAAGTTGTAAAATGGTGTTTTCATAATTTAGGTAAAAATTAGAGCTACAGAACAACTAAATCCTGGCAATAAAGGCGATGTAAGTTCATCATTGTTTAAGAGCGTAGCAATGAGCCTTAAACTTGCTTGTTCGCGACGATAAACTTCTATTTGTCGCAACCGCCAATTCACAATCCAGTATTCCTGTACTCCCCGCACTGAATAGAGTCGGAGTTTCAAATCTCTATCCCGTCTTTCATTATCTGCACCTGGGGACAATACTTCAACAACTAACTCAGGTGAGCCGGTTAGATGTCCGGCTTCGTCTAGTAAAATAGCCAAGCGTTCATTGCTCGCCCAAACTAGATCGGGAATTACGTTATCGGCATCTGTGAAAATAAGGCCCGGATTGATTCCTGCTTGTCCTAAATTAGTCTCTCGCGACCAAGTATTAAGTTCTTGGTAGAGGTTGCCTATAGCCTGTTGATGCCCCCAATGCGGTGCTCTAGTCATAAATAGCTCCCCATCAATAATTTCATAGCGATCGCCATTATCAGGCAATAGTTCTAAATCGGCGGTAGTAAAGCGTAGTTTATCAGATATTGTCTGGCTCATACAAACACTCTTGATAGGTGATACAAAAATTATAGACGATCGAGCATCTAAAGCATCCACAAATTTCAACCTGTGAGTGCAAAAGAAGGCAAAAACAAAACCCGCCCAGGCGGGTTTCTATATTCTTAGTCCGCGCACCATCCGGACTTTGTTTGTGTAGTCGCGATTTCCAATCGCCGGATTTCCTGAGAATTACAAACCATGAGATTACTTCAGAACAGTCTTAGAAGCAATCCGAGTTTTCTTGCGATCGCCCTCACTCAACTCCTCACCGGATTGCAAACGAGTAGCAGAGGTTTGTAGGACAGTGGCGGCACTTTTATCGCCCATTTGCAGAGCCGTTTTAGCCGCGGTTTGAAGCATCGTGGCTGCGCCAGCCCGATCGCCTTGCTGCAATCTAGTTTCAGCAAGTTGAGTTTGGCGGTACTTAGCCAAAGCTAAAATGTGTTGCTGTACCATGGGATTGATTGCCGGCTGATAAACTGGCAGGACATTAGTCGAAATCACCACCGATTCAGAGAGCAAACCTGCACCGACTGTGGGATCGTCGTAGCGAATTTGCAATTGCCCGATCGCCTGTTTACCCTCTGGTAACTGTCCAATATAAATATTAGCCAAAACTACTCGTTCTACATCCTTCATTAAATCTCCCAAACGGACCATAAAGCGATCGCCCTCTTGCTGCACCGGCAATTCGATCGTATCTGGGGCAACTTGGGCGATGGGTTTAAGTTCGGCTAACCGTACCTTTGGCATTAAAGAAAATAGCAAATAAGCATTAGTCAGCCCCACCGATTGGACGCGGGTAAACAGCTTGCCAAACTCTTCAACAGCATCTTCAGGACGCTGAATATGAGCCAAAGCACCGCCACCGGCATCCGCAATTTTTTCCAAAATATCCTGATTCCAGTTATCCCCAAATCCCAGAGAATTCAAGGTCATGTTATACTCAGCAGCCAGCTTGGCCAACTTCAAACAGCGGTTGTTGTCGCCGTGTTCATTTTCGCCATCAGTCAACAGAAAAGCCTGAGAGATAGTCTCTTTTTTGCCTTTGCCCAACTCTTCAATACCTAGCTTAATGCCCTCATCAATTGCCGTCCCACCAGCGGGACGCAATTTCTCAATTTGCCGTTTAATACTAGCGGGGTCTTCCACAATTTGGTTAGGGACAAGGACTTTAGCTTTGTGGTCAAAAGCAACCGCACAAAAGCGATCCCCAGGCTTCAATCTGTCGAGGAGGCGTCCGGCGGCCTGTTTGACGGTTTCCAAAGGACGTCCGTTCATGGAACCGCTGTGGTCGAGAATCAGGCACAGATTTAAGGGTACGTTGGAGTCGAAGTCCGAGGTGGTCGCAGACACCGAAATGGCTAGCTGGCGCTGGCTTGAGGGCGCATCCGCGTCCAGGTTGGTGTCGTTTAAAGCAGGGAGCAAACTAACTTTCATGCGGGATACCTAAAGATTGCGTTACTATTTCTTTAAGAATAACTCCATCAGTTCAGGCGACATTTCGATGAAAACACCCTTTAAAGCAATGCAATCGCAATACTACGGCGATGCCTCCTACCGGACGCCCCCCCCTGATTTACAATCGCTGTTGCTGAAGGAGCGGATTATCTACCTGGGCTTACCCTTGGTATCGTCCGACGATTTCAAACGTCAAATGGGGGTAGATGTCACTAAACTGATTATTGCTCAGTTACTCTACTTACAATTCAATGATTCGGAAAAACCGATCTTTTTTTACATCAACTCGACAGGAACTTCCTGGTACACAGGGGATGCCATTGGGCAAGAAACGGAAGCTTTCGCTATCTGTGACACGATGAACTACGTGAAACCTCCTGTTCATACCATCTGCCTTGGTCAAGCGATGGGAACTGCGGCGATGATTTTGTCTGCGGGAGCTAAAGGCTCGCGGGCTAGTTTGCCCCATGCTACCATTGTGCTGAATCAACCGCGGACGGGGATGGGACGATCGCAGGCAACAGACATCCAGATTCGGGCCAAGGAAGTTCTGGCCAACAAAGCAACGGCAATGGGTATCCTGTCGAAGAATACGGGTCAGCCCGTGGAAAAAATTGCCAAAGATACCGATCGAATGTGCTACATGACCCCGGAACAAGCCAAAGAATACGGACTAATCGATCGGGTGCTAGAAAGCACCAAGGATTTGCCCGTAGCATTGCCGGCGCTAGTTTAACCCTTTCCTGCTAGGGGAAGGCTTTTTGAGTCTGATTATTTTTTTAGAAGCTTGGATGGTGGTAGCTATGCCTGTTGATGAAATCCTGCGCGTTCCTTACAACATTCCTGGCAGCTCCAACTGGCAGTGGATCAATATATACACTCGCTTGAGCCAGGAACGGATCATTTTTGTGAACCAGACGATAACTACAGGTCTGGCAAATACTGTGATTTCAGCAATGCTTTACCTGGACTCGATCGAGTCGAAGAAGCCCATATATCTATACATCAACTCCTACGGCGACCCAATCGCGGGGGGAACAGTAAATCAAATGGCTGGGATGATGTCGGTGGCGGCAGGTTTGGCGATTTACGATACCATGCAGCATATCAAGTCGGAAATCCAAACAATTTGTTTGGGTCAAGCCATCGGTCTGTCGGCCCTGTTACTGTCCTCCGGGAGCAAAGGGAAGCGAGCTAGTCTCCCCCATGCGATGATTGCCCTGGAGTATCCCCAAGGGGGGACCCAGGGTCAGGCAACTGATATCACAATCAATGCCACAGAAGTCCTGGCAAAAAAAGATTTAATTCTGGAAATTTTTGCGAAAAATACAGGACAATCTGTGGAAAAACTGGCGAAAGATATGAATCGCACGTTTTACCTGACTCCGCAAGCAGCTAAAGATTACGGGCTGATCGATCGGGTGTTGGAAAGCACCAAAGAAATATCTCAACCAACTGCCACAGTTTTTAGCTAAAGGAGTTGCCATTGAGGAGAAAATCGGTGGGATTAACTCCTGAATGGGAACTGCTAGCTGCTAACTGTTCATTACTGAAAATTTCACCTTTATTCTGTTAGGAGATATACGATGCCTATTGGCGTTCCCAGCGTTCCGTACCGGCTTCCCGGCAGTAGCTACGAACAGTGGATCAATATTTACGAAAGGCTGTTTCGGGAGCGGATTATTTTCCTGTCAGAAGAAGTAGATGATGGCATTGCTAATGCGATCGTGGCTTATCTGCTGTACCTGGATTCGGAGGATCAGAGCAAACCTATTTACCTGTACATTAACTCTCCCGGCGGCTCGGTGACGGCGGGCATGGCAATCTACGATACCATGCAGCACATTAAATCTGAGGTAGTGACGATTTGTGTGGGTCTAGCGGCCTCGATGGGTTCTTTTTTACTAGCAGCAGGTACCAAGGGGAAACGAGTCGCTTTGCCAAACTCGCGGATTATGATTCACCAGCCTTCTGGGGGCACGCGGGGACAAGCGACGGATATCGAGATTGAGGCCAAAGAGATCGTCCGCATTCGCCATCAGTTGAATCAGATTTATGCAGCTCGGACTGGTCAGACTTTAGCCAAAATCGAAAAAGACATGGATCGGGACTATTTTATGTCTGCTCAGGAAGCCAAGGAATATGGTTTGATCGATCATGTGATTGAAGAACGTCCTTAAGTAAAGTTTTCCCTTCAGTAGTGCAGGCAATGCTGAAGGGAAAACCTCGACCCGCAGTAAATTTTGGCAGAGTCTTTACTTTAAGGATTCTGCCATATTTAATGGTATTATTAGCGATGATTTATAGTAAATGGATATTGCAGATTATTACCGACAGTTAGGACTCAGATCTGGTGCGAGTGTGTCGCAAGTTAAGGCAGCTTATAGACAACTAGCCAGACAGTATCACCCCGATGTAAATCCGGGCAACGAACAGGCGAAGAATAGGTTTATTGCGATTACTGAGGCTTATAAGTTTCTGGTGAATATTGCTCCCCCCGATGGGGAGTCGAAAGTTGCGAATGATACTAAGCAGACGGGGACGACATCGGCATCCCAGATGCCAAAAACTCAACCACAGAAAGTGAAAGTGACTCGGAAAGCGTCGCCAATTGAAAATACCCAGGATTTGTCGGCAGCGGAAGAAAAGTTAAAGCAGGATGCTTATTTGCAGTTGCAGGAGTTGCTGAAGTATCAGAGGTTCCCACGGGCGATCGCCCTGGTGGAAGGTTTGGCACAGCGGATTCCCGATGATGTGGAAGTGCGTCAATGGCAGGCGATCGCCTATCAGCGTTGGGGAAGGCATTTAATTGGGGAAAAGCAGGTTGATAAGGCGAGAATTTATTTAAAAAAGGCTGTGAAAACTGACCCTCACAATCGCGCGTTGTGGGCAGAAGTTGAGCGAGATTTTCGCAAGTTAGAACAGATTTATTGAAGTTGGAAATTTAGTTGGGTTCTGTGCAGGCGATCGCAGGCTTATAGTTTTGAGTTTTTCGAGAATAACTTGAGTATTTTTAGGTCTTTTTTCCGGCAGGGGTTCCATTAATTGGTCTATAAAATATGGTAACAAACCTTCCAGTTGCACCCCATGATTTCTCCAATTAATTTTACCAGTTGTCTCATCTTTCGGAAAGTCGATCGGCGGTGTACCTGTTAGTAAATGTACAAAAGTACGTCCCAGGGCAAAAAAGTCCGATCGCACTTCAGCTTTACCTAGAATTTGTTCCGGGGCGGAATATCCGGGCGAACCTATAGGCGTTGTATCAATCCCCGCTTCTCCCACAGCCCCAAAATCAATTAGTATCAATTTGCCATCGGGTTGCAACATCAGGTTTGAGGGCTTAATATCTCGATGTATTATATTATATTGGTGAATTTTGTGTAAAATATGCGTCAGTTGGGTGAGCCAATCAAGGGCTAGTTTGGGAGATATATGCTGGTTTTTATTTAAGAATTGTGCTAAAGTTTCTCCCTCAATTTTTTCCATCACTAAACAGGACAATTTTTGAGATTGTTGGGGAATTTGAATACTGAAATATCCGTCAGGTTCAACTTGCGGAATTCCGGTATTTCCCGCTAGCCAAATTAAGGTGCGTGCTTCCTGCTTGAATAATCGGATTAAAGGGGGATGATGAGTATATTTCAATACTTTTAAAACTTTGACAGTACCCCATTGGTTTTCCTCGGTTCCCCAATCTGCAACTGCAAAAATTTCGGTAGGGAGTGCGGGATTGGTCGATCGCACGGGGTGGATGATACGATAGCGATCGGCAATCAATAAAGCCGTCCCGCAACTGTGACAATTTTGAGCTCGATCGCAATTCTCAGGGGTTTTGCACTGGGGATTGATGCAGTAACTCATTTGAAGAAGTTATTGGTGAATATTTTTTAAGTAGGAATGTCGGTTTTCCCCTGGCTAATTTGCTCCTGGGATGCAAACCGGGTGGGCCAAATGCGATCGCAAAAAAACAAAGTGCCGGCAGTGACACATAGGGGAATAGCCAACAGGTTCAACAGCGGAATACTTACTAAACCAAAACAAACTAAACCAAAACTGCCACTAGCGGGCAAACTTCCCCGAAGGATCTCTAATTTTTCTTGAAAAGGTCGCCTGCGCCTTTCTAAAGGTGCATCTAAAAAGTCTAAACAGACAAGAGTTGCTCCCAAAGCTACTCCTCCTAAACTGCCTAAAATAGAGCCGACACCGGGGATGAAATTCAAAACTAGGAGTGGTATGCCGAAGCTCAACAAAATTTGTAATTTTCTGAATTCAAAGGCGATCGCTCTTTTGATATCCTGAAAAATGCTAGTCAAACTCATGGGTGCTTCTGCGGGCAATTGACCGTTACGCAGGAGCTCCAGTTGTTGAGATAATTCGCCGTACCAAGGGGAACCCAAAATCACGCCAAATTGTACTAATAAAAATCCAATGATTAGCAAAAGTCCGGTTACTAGGAGTATGCGTAACAACCAGCCAAAAGCGATGGTTAAGACGCCGAGAAAACTGAGCCACTGGGGCAAGTTAGCAATTAATGTATGAAAGTGGAGGGACAAATTGGCAACTAAAAGGTCTATTCCTGACAAACTGGGAAATAGTAATCCCAAATAAAGACTGATGCCAATTAAAAAATTTAGCACTACTGGAATTAATACATAACCCCAGAGCTTGGGTGTTTGCCAAAGCAGTGTGAAAGCTCGCAGAGGATAGGTGAAACCAGCCAGAAGTCCGATGGGCGCGCTGATGGCGGTGGGGGCGGGATTAGAATTGAGCTGCTGAGACATATAGAAGAAGGAATAAGGAAGAAGGAAGTTGGCTTGATTTATCTAGGAGCGTCACTTTCTATTATTATTACGTATGAGGATTTATTGTAGGTAGCCCCAAAAGTGAAGCTTTTTATTTACCATACCCCGGAACTTACCCCAACGGACAAAATGCCAGCCTGTGCGATCGCCGTTGACGTGCTGCGGGCGACTACGACAATGGCAACTGCGCTCAACAATGGGGCGGAAGCTGTGCAAGTTTTCAGCGACTTAGAGCAACTGATGGGGGAGAGCGAAAAATGGCCGGCCGACAAGCGCATTCGGGCAGGAGAGCGTGGCGGTGCGAAAGTTGACGGATTTGATATGGGGAATTCCCCCCTCGACTGCACCCCAGAAAATGTGACGGGGAAGCGAATTTTTATTAGTACAACAAATGGTACTCGCGCTCTCCAAAGGGTGCAAACTGCGCCGATAGTTTTAACAGCGGCTTTGATTAATCGGCAAGCTGTGGTGGAGTTTTTGTTAGATAAACAGCCGGAAACTATTGGGATAGTTGGTTCGGGTTGGGAAGGAAGTTATTCCTTGGAAGATAGTGTTTGTGCGGGAGCGATCGCCCACAGCCTCTTGACAAAAACTGGTATTTCTGCTACTGATTTTGCTGGTAACGATGAAGTATTTGCAGCAATGGCGTTGTATCTCCAGTGGGAAAATCAATTGCATCAATTGCTAAAATCTGCTAGTCATGGTCAAAGACTGCTGCGTTTAGGGGTGATTGAAGATTTGAAATATTGCTCGGAAATCGATATTTTAGATGTGCTACCAATGCAGCGAGAACCGGGAGTTTTGGTGAAGTCGGATGGGAAGATTTCCTAAATAAAGAAGACGGAAATCAGGACTAATTTCCTGACGGCAAATCATCGGGGCAGCACTGAATTAGACATTGGGCAATCCGTCGCGCTGCACCGGGTTTTCCCATGCGGCGCTTGCCATTTTCATCAATTAGCTGTAATCGGTCTGGATGGTTGAACAAAAACTGGATGGTGCTGGCAACTTCACGGGGATGGTTAACTAAAATTAGGGAGAGTCCTAGGAGGCGACTTTGCGCTTCTGCAAAAGCTGGTGTAAATTGAGGACCGGTGCCGTCGATGGCGATCGCCGGTTTTCCTAAACCTACAAATTGTTCTGTAGCGGTGCCGGCCATCGCCACGGCTACATCGGCTTCATACAAATAATCGTTAAAATTGTGCTGACTCAAAATCATGGTTGCTTGTTTCTGCACAAAGGTCAAAGGGAATAGGAAATTGGGAGATTCCTGGTTGATTTCTTGGCTAGGAGATACAGGAGGTCTTAAAATACTGCCTTCTCGCTGTTGGGTTCTAGTTTCGCCGTCTAGATTCCAGCCGAATAATTCTACTATGGAGCGCAGGGCTTCTAAATTTAATTCTGGGGAAATGGCTCCTAAAAATAGCAGTTTGCGATCGCCAAAAGTAGATAAAATACCCGTTACAGCCTCTAAAATTAGCTGCCAATTAGCGTAAGCTTCCGGCGCTCTAGAACCGGGTAGTAAAGCGATGGCGAGCGATCGCGACCTTTGGCGAAACTCTGGGCCCTTTTCGTAAAATCCGCGGGCTGAGTTTTCCGGTGCCAAGGCATCCATCATCGGATTTCCGAGATTGTAAGCGGGAATGCCTAATTTTTCCAAGGTCTCGGCCGTCAGGGCATCCCTAGGAAAAACGGCCCGACAGCGCCTTCTAGTCATCAGCCAGCGCTCCCAAGGCAAATAAACCGAGCCCGACCAAGCTTCCCAACTAAGACGTCGGGACGGGCCATTCACAGGCCCGTTTTCGTCTCGTAGATAATACTCAGACTTGGCGGTACCGACAAAGGCATAGGGGGCACCACTGAGCCAAGCAAACAGCAGTGGTACGATATCGCCGACTGCTAAAATAACGGCGTGCTGATTTCCCGACTGTTTGTGCGATCGCACCCAAGCACGGATGGCTTTAAATTGAGCGATGGTAAGTTGCAGCAAGCCGCCTTTGATGTCGCGCAAAAACTCCCTTCCGTCCATGTAGATAAAGCCGCCAGAAGGCATCCGCTGCACCGGGCCGATGACGCGGGCGTTGTCCAGTTTCGCGAAAGCTTGCCCTTCGCCTACCAGTGGAAATACGGATATTTCTGGCGGATGTGGCTGCTGTTGCAGTTCCTGTAAGATGCGAAGGGCGATCGCGTCTTCTCCGTGACCGTTACTAAGGCAAAGTAATTTCAATCCCAAAACTCTCAAAAATTATATTATACTAATAAATGTCAACTAATAACTGTTAACTAATAACTGTCTCTACACCCTCAATATATTGCTTTAAAAGACTCCGAATTTGTTTAAGTCCAAATTTCTTAGCCAGTTGGCGGACGCGATTAACCAGCGATATTAACTTCGGCTCTAAACTTTCGAGCTTAACCGCCTCATCAAAAATTCCTTCGATGTCACCCATAGCTGCTAATTTTAACATTCTCGCGACAGACTCAGCAACGGGAGGTAATAAAGTAGAGTAAGTTGGCAACTCAGATTTGGGTGATACACTTGCGGTTTTTCGCTGTTTGCTTTCCACAAAGTCCTCATAAATCCATTCTAGTCCCAAATGTAACCCCAACTGTTCTAAAAAGTGATGTGCTTCGATGGGCTTGGGCATAAAATAATCGCAGCCAGCTAGTAGACTCTCTTGTTGCGTCTTCTCAAAAGCACTAGCTGACAGGGCAATTAAGACTACATCCTTTAATTCAGGTAACTGACGCACTCGTCGCGCAGTTTCCAAGCCGTCCATGACAGGCATCAGCAAATCCATTAAAATGACATTTGGTTTAAATTCCACTGCTTTGCGGAGGCATTCTTGACCGTTT
>NZ_JAHRFC010000116.1:0-11747 GCF_020883015.1 Microcoleus sp. CAWBG640 | reverse complement strand
CAGGTACATTCAAAACCCAAGTCAACTAGCTTGAAGTAAGGCTTGAGCCGTGTGAGTGCGAAAGTCTCATGCACGGTTCTTAGGGGAGGGGAGAGTGGCGACGCTTAAACCTTACCCGACACCCTTCGTCGGGCTGCAAAGATGCCCACATCATAGCTGTACTCAGCTTGATGTGGAAGTATGTCACATTGTAGATTTTCCAGGTGGCTAGGATGTTTCCCAAGGCTTGTACCTGAAAAATCTCAAATCGGCTTTTCGATCTAAAATTGTTCAGCTTAAGACATGATATGTGAAGAAATGCGATCGACACATCCCCATTCAGAGTGTTAGCAGCCTCCTACATAAGTTCGATCGCCAATAATCTACACCAGGTATGATGTCTTCTGAGGCTGATGTAAAGTTATCTGTAGCCTACATCACCTCTCCCTGTCTCCCATCTAAAATCCAATGACTGTCAGCCTATTTGGCAAATTGCATCGTCGAGAGTTGATCCAAGCTTTCTTAACTGGCTTAGCCCTTCCTTTTTTGGCTAACAAAGCAGCCAGTTCTCAAAACTATTCTAGTCTAGAAAAAAGTGCGTTAGCGAAGCCCTCGAAGAGGATCGCCACTAATTCCACCATCCTAGAAAACCAAAAACCAGGCACAACCGATTGGGAATTGACAAATCCTGCCATCAAACGAGAAATCGAAGGTTATGCCTCTCTCACCAGCGTTAATCGGGGTGAATCAATTAAATTATTTGTTAATACCAACGACCCTAATTATACCATAGACATATTTCGGATGGGATGGTATAATGACCTGGGCGGAAGGCGAATGAATGACCCAATTATTCGCAAGGGAATCAGACAAAATCCGCCACAGGAAGACGAAGCATCGGGACTAATTGAGTGCCATTGGCAAGACCCGTATATTTTGCAAATTCCCGATCGCACAGATGAATGGACAAGCGGGATTTATTTGGCAAAATTGACTGGCAGCAAAACGGGAAAGCAAAGTTATATTATTTTTGTAGTCCGGGATGATGAGCGCAAATCCGCTCTGTTGTTTCAATCCAGCGTTACTACTTTTCAAGCTTACAACAATTGGGGCTACAAATCCCTTTACCGCTGGAACAGTCGCGGCAAACAAGCCTACAAAGTTTCATTTAACCGACCCTACGGTATGAGTCCCAATCGCAAGGCAGCTTATGGTATCGGGGCTGGGGAATTTTTAACTAATTTTCAGCCAAAAAGGAGAACTGCGAGTGCTGGTTGGGAATACAATATGCTGAGGTGGCTAGAAAAAGAAGGGTATGATGTCACTTATGCAACTAATATTGATACCCATTTTAACTCGCGCCTGCTATTATCTCACCAAGCATTTTTATCCGTAGGTCATGATGAATATTGGTCGAGGGATATGCGAGAAAATATAGAAACAGCTAGAGATAAAGGCGTTAGTATCGGCTTTTTTGGCTCGAATATTTGCTATTGGCAAATTCGCTTAGAACCCAGCAGAATTACTGGGGAAGTGAATCGAACAGTAGTTGCTTATAAAGAAATGGCAGATTTAGACCCGATGGGGGGATTGAGTCAGGAAGTTGGTGGAGTTAATGTACCTGTAAAAATAGCGGCTGCCGGGGAATTAAATTACGGGATTGGCAAAGCCGAACTAGGTGAAACCGCTACTTACAATAAATTGCCTGTACTTGATTCTTTGGTGACAACTCGCTGGCGCGATCGTGTTATCGGGCGCCCTGAAGATTCTTTAATTGGTGTGATGTACGAAACATTTCAGGTTAATTCCGACATTGTGATTGCTGAAAGCGCCCCGGATTGGCTACTCGAAAAAACTGATTTAAAACAGGGTGACAAGTTGCCAGGACTTTTGGGTTATGAAGTCGATCGAATGTTTGGCAATGCCCCGAAAAATATAGTTCGTGTCGCCCATTCTCCCTATCCTTACGGTGGGGGGACTCGCTATGCTGACATGACTGTTTATAGGGCAGATTCTGGGGCGAAAGTATTTGCTACTGGTTCGATGCAGTGGATCTGGGGATTGGATGATTATAATGCGCCACAGTTGCGATCGCCTGTTTTGAATAGCGGAGCTCAACAGATAACGCGGAATGTTTTGGCAAAGCTTTTATCGAAAAAATAAGCAAGCAGAATCCCCCCTTGGGGCGAAGGCAGAATAACTGCCCAACCTCCAACTCCCTCAAGGGTGGAAGGCAAAGGGAAGAAGGAACAATAGCCATTGTATCCAGGAATCTTAATGCTATAATCAGGCAAAGATAGTCACGGTTCTTGTTCCTATTAAAAGCTGTGCTGTTCTCAAGGGTTGAAGATGTCAATAATCGGCAAAAAAAAATGGACTACCAATCCCAGCATACCCGCCATAAAAATAAAATTAAGCAAAGAATCAAGACAGCATTTTTTTACTGTTTAATATTCCTATTTTTCTGGTGGAGTACAGCTAATATTGGCACCCTGGCCCAGCCCCAAGTCACAGGGGGACTGAATGGCCAAGAAATGAGAAAACTCCTCGACGAAGGCAACCTAGGCGAAGCTGTTACCAGAATCGAAGAAGACTGGGAAGAAGACTATCAAAAATACTTGACCGAAAACTTTGGGGCGAGATCGAAAACAGCCAAACAAATAGCAAACACTCTATCTCGCCTCGCAGTTAAAACCCAGAAAAAACCAGCTTTAATTTATGCGATACCGCGCACTGACCAACTAGAACTCATATTAATCTTGCCCGATCGCGCGCCCATCCTCCGCAGCGTACCCGAAGCACAACTCAAAAACTTACAGTCAGTAGCCCAAGAATTCAGCAGCGAAATTACCAACCCCAGAAAAATCAACACTACCAGCTATTTAGAACCAGCACAAAAACTATATAAATGGATCGTAGCCCCTTTAGAAACAGAGTTACAAACAGCAAAAATTGAAACCCTACTATTCTGTGTGGGCCAAGGTTTGCGGACTTTACCGTTAGCAGCAATGCACGACGGACAGCAATTTTTGATCCAAAAATATAGCATCGCCAGGATTCCCGCCTTCAAATTCACAGACATTAATTACGCCGACCTCAGAAACACCCAAGTCCTCGCAATGGGGGCCGCAATTTTTTCGGAAACATCCAACAAAGAACCGCTACCAGCGGTCCCTTTTGAATTAAGGGCGATCGCCCAACAGTGGCCTGGTCAATCATTTATCAACGAAGACTTCACCATAGTTAATTTGCAATCTCAGCGACTGCAAAAAAGATACGGCATTATCCATCTCGCCACCCATGCAGAATTCAGGTCTGGAGCTCCCAAAAACTCCTATATTCAATTTTGGGATACTCAACTGGGACTGGATCAAATGAGAGATTTAAAATGGAATAATCCGCCCCTAGAACTATTGGTATTAAGTGCCTGTAGAACAGCCATAGGAGACAAAGAAGCAGAACTAGGATTTGCTGGGTTAGCGCTGCAATCAGGAGCAAAATCAGCCCTGGCTAGCTTATGGTACGTCAGTGATGCCGGTACCCTAGCGCTAATGACCGAGTTTTACCAGCAATTAAAAGTCAGCAAACCAAAAGATCCTCCCATCATTAAAGCCGAAGCGATGCGACAAGCACAAATAGCTGCGATCGAAGGTAAAGTCACCATCGAAAACGGTCAACTGCGAAGTTCCAGAGGGGAAACATTTTTGCCCTTGTCTATTGGGCAAATCGATAGCAAAAATTTATCCCATCCATACTATTGGGCAGCTTTCAGCATCATCGGCAGTCCTTGGTGACTGGGCAGATTTGGGATTGTGGATTTGGGATTTGGGATGAAAAGAATAACCAGCCGTACCGATTTTCGATTAAAGTGTAAAACATAGATTAAATCAATGCCTGTAGCTGTCCTGAAATAACCCACCGCGAACTTTGAAGGAAGAAAGCGGAGATCTCCAAGGGAAAAAAAATTATGAAAAAATTAGAGTTTTTGCTACAGAAAGAAGGCGATCGCGCCTGGTTACCCCTAGAAACCGCCGACGTGGAAATTCTAGAAGGTAGGTATCGCGTCGTGGCGCGGGTGCCACACCCCAACACCGACATCGAAATTCGCGTTAGCTACACATCACTAGATCAAGTACCACCACAGCGACAAGTCCAAAGTCGATCGACTCGCACCAATTCAGAAGGATTAGTAGTCATCATTCCCTACACCAGGCTAAAACCAGGCAAGTGGGAACTTTCTTGCTTAGCAGATCCAGAATCAAAACCAGCGAAACCTTGGCAATACGGTGTTCAGTTAGAAGTATTGCACGCAGAATCGGAAACCTCCGAACCACTAGAAGCGATCGACCCCACAGAAGCCAGCAGTTCCCCAACAGACTCAGAACTTGCAGCAGCAGCCGATGTCGCCACACCAACCCCAGAACCAGAACCCGCTAAAATCCACCAATTCCCGATTCCCCAAGCATCTGGGCCCAAATCTCCCTACAACCTGCAAATCATCCTCGATCGAGAAACCTTCGTCACCCAACTAGGTCGCCCCTTAATCATTTCCGGCAAAATCGACCTTCCCCAACCCCCCAAAAGCCCCAACAAAACCGCCACACCAATCCCCGAATCCCAAACCGCAGAAATCAAAAAACTCATCGGTTCAGCGCAACTACAAATCTACCTACGCGATCCCCAAACCTCACAAGTTCTAGCAGAAATCCAACAGCCGATGCCAGAACAAGAGCCCCCTTGTATCTTTGGCTGCGTCACCTATATTCCAGCCGATTGCAAAAGCCGACTAATTTTAGGAGAAGCAATTCTGAGCATTGACAATGTATCCCTAGCTACCCAATTTTTCACAATTACAGCCCGTTTAGAACAGCTTCTCGATGTCATCAAAGACGATTTCGGCGCACAAACACAGAAACCAGAACCCTCCCTCATCAGCTCAAAACCTACTTCGATAGCACCAAATCTATCTCTCCTGAAGCTAGTCGAAAAAACAGCGGATACTTCACAGGCAGCAGCCGACGAAACCAATGAAAATTTACCCCCAAAACTCAACAACCGTCAGGAGAAAAGTGCTAGCAAAAAATTAGAATTACCAGGATTTGGTCGAAAAATTCCCGACAGCAACCGAGAAAGACTGCTATCAGAAATTGCCAAGGATGCTCAAACCGACCAAACCCCGCACACCCAAACAGCAACTCAACCACCAGAACCGAAATTAGACTCACAAACCCAACCTTCACAAATCAAACAGGAACTGGAAAAAGCCGAAATTCCAGCCATCGACCAAAAAGTTGAAAACAGTCCTGAACCAGAAACCACAACATCAGAACCTGAAGTAGCACCCACAAAAGAAGCATTTCAAACCTTAAAGGTCGAAAATCGATTTTGGTCGCGACTGAGTTCTTTCGTCACCAGCGGTGAATCCCCGGAATGGCTGAAAGCAACATCCCAGCCACCTACTCCCGCAACAGTCGCAGCAGAAAATAGCAGGGAAGAAATAGCCATTGTGGAAAACAAAACTCCCACACAACCGCCACCAGCAACCAGCGAATCTACAATTTCCCCACCCCCACCTACAACCTGGGAAGCTAGAGAATTTGTGATCTTTGATGAACCAGCACCCCAGGCCCAGAAACAGGTGACAACAAAAGCTACAAAAGTTGTTGAACCAGAAGTAAATCCCCTAACTCCCTACGTTTTGTCCCCAGACGAGTTAGTACCAATGCCGGTCATCGAACCTCCTAGAGAGATCATCCCAGGGAAGCTAGTCGCAGTGCGAGTGCAACTACCGGAATTAATGCCACGAATTTTTGTCAAAATTTGGGTGTACGATCGACAAACCTATGTAATTCTAGACGGGCCCCGCTGGATTACCGAATTTACACCTAACGGTTTGGGGAAACTCCAAGCAACGGCAGAGTTAGAAATTCCCTACGGCTGTCTGGAAATCGAATTTGAGGCGATCGCCGTAGAAATGCAAACTCAGCGGGAAAGCGACAAAATCACGGTTCACCGCCAAGTTTTACCACCATCGGGCCCAACTTTACCCCTCGAAGGTTAAAGTTATATTGTTTCCGGTTGCATCGGAATGATTTAACCACAGAGAACGCAGAGAACACAGAGGGAGATAAGAGAGATGAATACAGGACGATGCTACCGGATTTGATATTACTTCGCTGTCAATTCGCGAAACTTCTTCTTAAACTTATTCTTATACACATAGATCGATCGCTGCCAATCCTCAAATTGCAGAAACATTTCTGCGGACAAACCAGTGCGATTCCAGACATCTTCCTGGCATTTGCGGCGACAAAAATTCATCGGTTCCGAGTAAATTTTAGATGTAGATAAACTTGGTTTGGGCCCGCACCAGTGAATTACCGTTGCTGCGGTGCGATCGCCCCCAGGCCCATTTTCTGCGATCGGAAATTGCTTTTTGAGCAAATCTTGGTCAAAATCCGGCATCAACAACTGCATATCGACATTCTGCACCCGCAGCCTCTTTTCCTGGGCCGCCCGGAAAATCATAAAGTTCAAAAAACCCATTTCTCCGTACTTAAATATCCCCGGATGTGCCTGGGTAAAATCTAAAATTTCCACGTATTCCTCTAAGCTAAAAACATTCCGTTTAGCAAAGAAAGTACCTGTGCAGAAATAATTGGCTCGATATTGTTGCCAGTGAAAATTGGGGAAATACTTCTCGACACCGCCAATATCAAAGAAAAATTTCGCCACATCGGCATCGGAATTTTCCTGACAAGGTTGGTCTATAATAAAATCAAATTCCTGAAAGTTAGCAAATTTGAGGACATCGCCCCAAACGATTGTATCTGCATCTAACACCAGAAAATTTGACCAAGGACTTTCCCAGAAAGCAATCATCTTTGTTTTGCCCCAGCCAAAACTTCTGTTCTTTAGCACGTCCTCCGTCACCTTGGTGCGATCGATAACTCTCACTCCATAGGACTTTTCTAAGGCACTGACAGAAAATGTGCCGTCAATCAACAGACAAATCGGCACATCTCCTAGGAAATATCTGATACTAGCACAGCAACCTTTAGCAAACAGATAATCTTGGTCGCAGCAGGCAATAATAATGCCGAAATCTTCCATAAATCCTCACTCTTGTACTTACGAGGTTTGGCCACAATATAGGTGGTTTTTCCTGTGCAAACATATGTTGGTCAATCATACTGCAACCTCTGGCTATACATATCAGGCAGGTAGCACAGGATACAAGGGTTCAGTAGCCCAGGAAAAATCCACAAAAAGGGCGATCGGGCGATGGGAATTATTAAGATTGCTTATACAGTGGGGGAAGTAAAAATAATCTGTTGATAATTCCCCAACAGAATCGATCGTAGAACTCAATCCAAAGCCCCCAGAGGTGCGGGAGATTCGACCCCCACAAAAATAAAAATTTTAGCTGGGAGACACTGCCGCAGATACCTTTGGCAAATCTGAGAAAAAATTGTGTTAAAATATTGCGATAGAGCAGATTATACTAAATTTCACACAGACATCACAAAATTCATAAGTTGTCAAGTGTGAGATGTAACAAAACATTTGCGGATCTATGTGCCTCAATCCCTGGGTTCTCGAATTATTCGAGAAAACAGTCCCCAAGGGAGCTAGCTTTAAATTCAGGTTAAAAACCTTGACAGATAGGCTCGCAAGCAGTAAAAGATATATTGTGAACAGGCAGAAACCGCAAAAACAAGCAGTTGGGACTTGCTGCTAAATTTAAATAGAGTGTGATGGTGTGAGGAATGATGAATAGAACTTTTTGGAATTTACTGCTAGTATCCCCGGCCATTCTGGGATTATCCACAGTGGCTTGTGGCTCAGCCCTCGCTGTAGAATCGACCACAACAGCCGTCGCCGACCAGCTAGCAACAGCTCAGCCATCTGAGTCACAAATTGCAGCATTAGTAACAGAACCAGTTGCAGAACCAGTTGCAGCAGCCCCTGCTGCCTCCGAGACTGTGGCAATCAATAGCAGCTCAGCAGTTACAGAGCAAAATTCAGCAGCGACAACTTCCGAACCGGCGATCGCACCAGCGATCGGCGCTAACTCCACAGAAGCAGAAAAACTGGCAAAAATCGAACCAGATACCAGTGCTGCCAAACTGCAACCAGTAACAGCAACAGCAACAGCAGCATTGCCCCAAGCATCAGACTTGGCAGTGCCAACCAGTCTGAATCCAGCGATCGAAAACGCTAAACTGCCAACCTTCGCCCCAGCAGCTAAGGTAGAAGTTGCTCAGAATGCCCCGGCACAACTGAGCAACCCGATCGTCCCAGTTGCTCCCCAGGCCCAACCCACAGAACAGTCAGGAGCCATGTCCCAAGTGACATCGGTATCCCAACTCTCCGACGTGCGGCCGACGGACTGGGCATTCCAAGCCCTGCAATCCCTAGTCGAACGCTACGGTTGTATCGCAGGTTATCCCGACGGTACCTACCGCGGCAACCGCGCCCTGACACGCTACGAATTTGCAGCCGGCCTCAACGCCTGCTTAGACCAAGTAACTAAGCTAATTACCTCCTCAACATCTACCTTCGTCACCAAAGATGACTTAGGAGTTCTGCAACGCCTGCAAGAAGACTTTGCAGGCGAACTCGCTACCCTGCGCGGCAAAGTAGACGCTCTAGAAGCCCGCACTGCCGAACTGGAAGCTAACCAGTTCTCCACAACCACCAAGTTGAGAGGAGAAGTCATCTTTACCGCTAGCGACACCTTCGGAGATGGTGTCGCCCTTAAGGACGACAAAACCTCTACCACCTTCGGCTACCGAGTGCGCTTGAACTTCGACACCAGCTTCACCGGCAAGGACTTGCTCAGAACTCGCTTGCAAGCTGTCAACATCCCCAACTACGGTGCTGCCACTGCCACTGGCACCAACATGGCTCGCCTCGGCGTTGACGGTGACAGTGCCAACGCATTCAACCTGGATAAGGTCTTCTATCGCTTCCCAGTAGGTAATGCGACAGTCTGGTTGGGACCAAAAGGATTGAATCTGGATGACGTTCTTCCTATAACTACTCCCTTTGGAGATGGTGGTAACGGTTCTATTTCCAGGTTTGGACGTTACAACCCAGCAATCTTCCGTGGCCCCGAAGGAGCTGGTGCTGCTGTAAATTACACTTTCGGCGCTGCCAAAGCCACAGTAGGTTATCTTGCTTCCGACGGCGACGCACCAAACCCCGCAAACGGCAGGGGCGTTTTTGACGGTTCTTTCAGCGCTGTGGCTCAGCTAAACTTTTCTTTGGGCAAAGTTGTAGACTTGGGTCTGAGTTACAACCGCAAATACGATCGCTCTGGTAATGTCGGTGTCACCAGTAGCACCGGCAGTTCCTTGGCGAACCGCCCCTTCGGTCAATCAGCCACTGTATCCAATAACTTTGGTTTGCAAGCTAACATCAAACCAAGCAGCCGCTTCCAGCTTGGTGGCTGGATTGGTTACACCAAGGCTGAACAAGAAAATGACCACAAGGCTGTCAATGTTCTTAACAGAAACCGAGAAGCTACCCTGCTCAACTATGCTGTGAACTTGTCTTTCCCTGATTTTGGCAAGAAGGGCAATCTCCTAGGTTTCGTGTTTGGTATGCCACCGAAAGTTACGGACAGCACTTTCCTAGGCACAAATCGCCGCCGACAAGAAGATAAAGACACCTCTTATCACCTAGAGGGTTTCTATCGCTTCCAAGTCAATGACTTTATTTCAGTCACACCTGGTGTTTACGTGATTCTGAATCCCGAACACAACAACAAAAATGACAATATCTGGGTAGGAGTCCTGCGGACAACCTTTAGCTTCTAAGGTTTCCAGAGATCTAGTTAAAAGAAAAAGCGGCAGATGACTGCTGCTTTTTCTTTTTGGGAATGGGGAATGGGGAATTCGTTATTGGTTATTGGTTATTTGTTATCGGCGCTCTGCTCTTCGACTACGCTCAGGGTAAGGGTTAGCGCCCCCAGAGCGTAGTCAACTGACAACAGTCAACTGACAACAGTCAACTGACAACAGTCAACTGACAACAGTCAACCGTCAACAAATTACCAATTTTGACGGCAAATCCCAAATACGGAAGTGTAGCCGTGCAGAAAAGTGCTCCCGCCGACGGGGCCAATTTCACCGTTGCAGAAAAAGCCACTCAGGGGAATGTGGTTGAGGTATCGGCCGAATAGTCGCGAGTCAAAGTTGGGTTCGCCATACAGCCCTTCACCGCGCCCTAGGCAAGAGAACATCAAAGCGCCTGCACTGGATGTACCGTTGTACTCGGCCGATCGCCGATACCGATCAAGCAGCATTTCTAGGTCTTCTGCGGAGGTGCGGGCATCCCGCAGGTGAAATTGGATGCGCTGTCCGAGACGGACTCGATCGCCGATCGCAATAGCTCCCACTTTGGGGTCTACTCCCAACAAATTTCGGATTAAAAAATCTCCAGGCTCTAGTACCAGCTTGAATTCATCGCTGACTACCCCCACAAACAGCGAGTGTTGAGCTAACTCTCTGTCTTCCTCACTCAAAGTTTGCACCAACTCTCGCAAAGCTTCCAAGGGCGATCGCTCCGTCCCCCCGAAGCCTGTATCGTTGGTTTGTTCTTCCAGTTTGAGTAAAATATTGCGTTCCCCTTCCGTCACCCGATAGGGACGCCCGATCGGCCTACAGCCTTGAGCCACGATCGTTTCCAAAACTATATTCCCACTCAAAGCCACCCCAACCGTCCCTTCTCGGTAAAGCCGATAGTTGCAGAACAGCGCCACACCCCTAGTACCGTCCCCACCAGCCAGTCCCCCTACCTTCGGCGCGCCCGGATAGGCATAATCTAGCCCTTGCAGCAAATCGTTAATTTTTGACGAAAACGGATCGCCTAAGATGATAAACTGCGGTTCCTCCTGGGCCGGCACACCCAACAGATCCACCCAAGTATGGGGAGGACTATCTAAGTCCGGCATTTGTTCGGCTGCGACGTGAAAAGTTCTAACTTTCACTCCTGGCAAGCGTGCCAGACTCAAACTCACTGCTGGAGAACCCTCTATTTCTTCCGTAAAACCGTCTAGACCAGTGCCAATTACCCCTCCCCCACCACAGCCAATTACAGCAGGAATCGGCAGTAATTCTTGGAGTAAAGGCATCAACCGAGAATATTCGCTGGCAAAGGCAGAGGAGATAAAGATCAGCCCCAAATCTGCTGGGCCTTCTAAGAGTCGATCGGCTTGTTCTATAACTTCTTTGAGGGCAGATTCTAAAGAGGGACGGGTGGATAAAGCGCTGACCCACTGCATTTCATTTTGGGTGTACATCTGGCACAACTTCTCTATAAAACTATCTTTTAGATTAGGTTAACCTGCATCCGCTTCCCCAGGACTCTGCTGCTGCGCGATCGATTTTGTCCACAAAGCCATGCTTGTGTTAAGATAACTTAACATTGGCATGGGATAAATCAGTTGGCTGTCCACTGTGCGATCGCCCAAATCTTAAAAGATCAAGCTCTATACAGTTTGACACGACAATTCCATGTAATGTTTTGATCAAAAGTCAGGTAAGCTCGACCTGAAGTAACGCTTGGGTCTTAGAAGGAATATTCCCTCTGGGTACCGGCAATAAGTAGACCCTCAACTGTAACACAGACAGTTATCGATAGGTTCTATAGAGCAACAAAAACCTTTCCTCTATTGATGATATAGGTGAATATGACAACAACACCCGCGGGCAACATCCAAGAAAAAATTGAAGAAGAACTCGTAAACGCTCGTGCAGTCT
>NZ_JAHRFC010000115.1:0-12132 GCF_020883015.1 Microcoleus sp. CAWBG640 | reverse complement strand
TCCCCGTCTCATAGCAAAAGTCGGTTAAAACCGACTGAAACATTAAATGCAACTCTCAACTCTCTTCAGTCCTCTTTCAGAGGACTTGCGCTATGAGACAGGGATTTCAATCCCTGTCGGGCTGTCGGATGTAACGAGGGGAAAATTGATGCTGAATTTATTTTGGTTTTACCCTTGACATTGACATTAATGTCAAGGTTTAGGCTACAGGAGTCATTCTACCAAATCAAATTTTCCCGATGACTTCTAATTCTTTGTCAATTTCTCGCATCTCCCGGCTATCAGAAGAACATCCAGATGCTGTAACCGCCACCCTCTGCGGAATTCTGGTCATTTTGGGTTCCCTAGCGCTGCAACTAGGCTGGTTGGGTTTGGCTTTATTCATCCTCCCGGCTGCTTATGTCATCGGTGGTTATTCTAGCGCCCGCGAAGGATTAACGACGCTTTTTCAAGAACACGAATTAGATGTCGATTTGCTAATGATTGTGGCTGCTTTGGGGGCGGCCAGTTTGGGGCTGTGGCGACATGAATATCATTTAATTGTTGACGGCGCTGTGTTGATTTTAATCTTTGCAATTAGTGGTGCGCTAGAAGGTTATGCGATGCAGCGGACTGAACGCAGTATCCGCAGTTTGATGAGTTTGACTGCCGATACTGCTAGAGTTGTATTATATGGTGATGAACGGGAAGTTGCGATCGATAAATTGCAAATTGGCGATCGCATTTTAGTCAAGCCAGGAGAAATAGTTCCCACCGATGCGATAATTGTAGAAGGTGCTAGCAGCCTAAATCAAGCCTCAATCACCGGCGAATCTATGCCCGTGGAAAAAACAGCAGGTGATGAAGTTTATGCCGGAACAATTAACGGTTTCGGCACGCTACAAGTGGAAGTTCACAAAACCCCGGAAAGCAGTTTGATTCAGCGCGTCATTCGGCTGGTACAGCAAGCACAAACCGCAGCGCCTCCTTCTCAAATGTTTGTGGAAAAATTCGAGCGTGGTTATGCTCGCTTTATTGTGATTATTGGCTTGCTGTTGGCAATTTTGCCACCATTTATTTTCGGTTGGAATTGGGAAGATACTATCTATCGGGCGTTGATTTTCCTAGTAGTTGCTTCTCCCTGCGCGCTGATGGCTTCGATTATGCCCGCGCTACTTTCGGGAATTGCGAATGGGGCGAAACAGGGAATTTTGTTTAAAAGTGGCGCGCAGTTAGAGATAATTGGTAAAGTCAGGGCGATCGCCTTTGATAAAACAGGAACTCTGACTACCGGAAAACCGGAAGTTATCCAAATTGTCCCCGCCACCGGATATACTGAAACAGAAGTTCTGCAATTAGCTGCTGCTTTAGAAACTTACTCAGAACACGCGATCGCACTTGCCATTGTCGAAGCCGCCCAAAAGCAACAATTAGCACTTCCCATCGCCACCGAAGTTCAAGCCAAAGTCGGCCAAGGAATTGTCGGCAAAATCCACAACCAAATCATCTCCATTGGTAAAGCTAATTTTGTAAAAGCAACTGGGGAGTTAACTCAAGTCAGCCAGCAGTTGCAAGCAGCAGGAAAAACCGTGGTTTGGGTGAGTCATGGCGATAAACTTTTGGGAATCATTGCTGTAGCAGACACCCTCCGCCCCGAAGCAGCCAATACCATCAAACGCTTGACCAAGTTAGGCGTAGAACATATAATTATGCTGACGGGTGACAATCAGCAAACAGCTCAATACATAGCCAGCGAATTAGGCATCAAAGAAGTCTATGCCGAACTGTTACCAGAAGATAAAGTAGCCGTAATTCAACGACTGCAAAAACAGTATCAAACCGTCGCCATGGTAGGAGACGGTATCAACGATGCCCCCGCCCTCGCTCAAGCTTCCGTGGGAATTGCCATGGGAATTGCTGGCAGTGATGTAGCTTTGGAAACTGCGGATATCGTATTAATGGCAGATCGATTGGAACAGCTAGCAAAAGCAATTATTTTAGGCCGTCGCGCTCAAAATGTTGTCAAACAAAACATTATTTTTGCACTCAGTTGCATTATGCTGTTACTAGCGGCCAACTTTCTCGGAAATATTACCATGCCTTTAGGTGTCATCGGTCACGAAGGCTCTACAGTAATAGTAACATTAAGTGGCTTGCGATTGCTAAGAAATTAGAGAAATGCGAAACAGAGGAAGAGAGACATCAAATCCCCTCTTGCTAGGAATGATTAGTCCCCCTCTCCTCCTCCTCTGCGTTCTCTGTGGTTAAAAAATCAAAATATTAAGAAAAAATACAATTTCTGTTTTCTCACCCAAAACACGCTAGGGTCAAAAGTATTCAATCATACCAAAAGCAAAAATTGCTCTAGACTGCAATAAAAAATTACCTGGAAACAGTCTAGAAGATGATATTCAATTTAATGCACCAGGAGCAATTGAAAACTTGTTTTCAGTCGGAGGCAATATGAACCACAAAGTCATTGGGGCCACGCGGAACATTGCAATTGTTGGCCATTATTTAAGCGGTAAAACCGCACTGCTGGAGAGTTTGCTATCGGTGACAGGGGCAATTACCCGCAAAGGTAATGCCAAAGATGGCAATACAATAGGTGATAGTTCCCCCGAAGCGCGCGATCGCAAAATGAGCACAGAAGTGAACGCCGCGAGCACAGAATACGAAAATGTCCGCTTCACATTTCTTGACTGTCCAGGGTCCATCGAATTTGCTCAAGAAACTCTCAACGCACTCATCGGTGTAGACGCGGCCATAGTAGTTTGCGAACCCGTGACCGATCGAACTCTCACCCTCGCGCCGCTGTTTAAATTCCTCGATGATTGGGAAATTCCTCACCTAGTTTTTGTCAACAAAATAGACCGCGCTTGTACCGACGAAACGACTTGCGGTAGCAACTTTACCACCATCATCAACGCACTCAAATCTATTTCTAGTAGACCGATCGTACCTCACCAATATCCGATCGGACACAACGAAAAAATCATCGGTTTCATCGACTTAGTAACCGAACAAGCTTATCACTACCATCCAGGAGCCCCCGCCGATCCCGTACCGCTACCGGAACACCTCCAAGCCCAAGAAAACGAAGCGCGGCAACAAATGCTGGAGGAATTGGCAAATTTTGATGATAATTTACTTGCAGAATTGCTGGAAGAAATCAACCCCGACACCGAAGAAATTACCCGCGATTTAAAGATGGAATTGGGTGCCGATTTAATCGTGCCCGTATTCATCGGTATCGCAGAACAAGATTTCGGGGTGCGCCCATTACTGGAAGCTTTGCTGCGAGAAGCCCCCGCCCCAGAAACAACGGCCCAAAGGCGCTGTGTTATACAAAGTGATGAAAAAGTCACCGCTCAAGTCCTGAAAACTTATTATACACCCCAGGGCGGCAAACTATCGTTAGTGAGAATATGGCAGGGGGCCTTAGCAGATGGAGCAACTTTGAACGGCATTCGAGTTAACGGTTTGTACCGTTTAAACGGCTGGCAAACCCAAAGCTTAACCAATGCCAGGGCCGGGGAAATAGTAGCTTTGGGACGGCTAGAAGGCGTAAAAACAGGCGATACCCTGACAGTCGATCGCACCAAGTCATTGCCAAAAGCCGAAATATTGTCGCCAGTGTACGCCTTGGCGATCGCCCCAGAAAAACGCAACGACGAAGTAAAAATGACCAGCGCCCTAGCCAAAATCCTGGAAGAAGACCCATCTTTAGTTTGGCAACAGCACGGCGACACCCACGAAATTATACTTTGGGGTCAAGGCGAAATTCACCTAAAAGTATCTTTAGAGAGATTGCGCCGCAAGTATAACTTGCCGATGACAACTCACTTACCACAAGTACCCTACAAAGAAACCATCCGCAAACCCGCATCAGCCATCCACGGGCGCTACAAACACCAAAGCGGTGGCCATGGACAATTTGGTGACGTTTACCTAGACATTCAACCGCAGCCACGAGGAGAAGGCTTCAATTTCTGCGATCGCATCGTCGGTGGAGTCGTCCCCAAACAGTACATTCCCGGTGTAGAAATTGGGGTGCGCGAATATCTCGATCGCGGCCCCCTCGGTTTCCCTGTGGTAGACGTAGCTGTGACACTGACAAACGGTTCCTATCACAGCGTCGATAGTTCGGAACAAGCTTTCAAGCAGGCGGCGCGTTTGGCGATGCAGGAGGGGATGTCGAAGTGTGAATCGGTGCTGCTGGAGCCGATCGCCAAAGTGGAGATTCACACTCCCAAGGAGTTTACTTCAAAAGTGCTGCAATTAGTGAGCGGTCGCCGCGGTCAAATTCTCGGCTACGAAAGCAAATCAAACTGGAAAGGATGGGATACCGTTACAGCTTATGTGCCGCTAGCAGAAATGCAGGATTCTATCGTCGAATTGCGATCGCAAACCATGGGAGTCGGCTTTTTCCACTGGGAATTCGATCGGTTGCAGGAAGTACCAGAACCTTTAGCAAAGCGGGTTTTGTTAACTACCGGAAACGGTAAAAATTAAACCCTAGGGGCGGGTTTGACCTGTTGGCGTATAATTTGGTTCAGTATCCAATTGGAAATCTAATTTAGTAGATAAAGATTATGGGCGAATCTAAACGTCGCAAACAGGCGATCGGCGACAAGTATGGTGAAGAAGAACGTATCTATCCTTGGCTGCCGATCACGAAAACCCAAAGCGAAGATTTTGTAAAGTGGACAAGTCGCGGAAGCTGGATCGGGATTAGTTTACTGGTTGCTTGGTGGGTTGTAGTACGATTTGTCGGCCCAGCGGCGGGCTGGTGGTTGGTTGATTGATGCTAGGCTCGACTAATGCCTGTGCGTGCGATCGGGCATTTTGTCGAGTGCCACTAAATTTTTCGGGAAATTGTGCTTGCAAATCTGGACATAGTATGATAGATTAGTTATCTACGGGCAATTAGCACAGTGGTAGCGCACTTCCTTCACACGGAAGGGGTCACAGGTTCAAATCCTGTATTGCCCATTTGATTTAATCCTTACAAACGACATTTAAAACTTACTACCATTACTTTGGGCTAAATGCAAAGTTTTATAACAGTTGCCAAGGGGCTATTGTGCTCAATCTGGAGAGCAGTAGCTTGGGGAGTTTTGGGCGATCGCCCAAAACTCCCTTTGCTTGATACTACATTTATGTTACAATAACATTGTAACTCGTTCCCCGCCGGAGGTTCCCTCATGGCAAATGCCAATATTTCCCAAAATTTCAACTTAATCATCCCCGCAGGAACCCAGATTGTCACCAAAATCGAGGTCAAAAACCCCGCCACTAATCAATCTTGGAAACCAGGAGCAGTAGGTGTCATCGTTCAATCGCCTACGGATAATTCTCACGCATATTTAGTCAAACTCCCAGACGGCACAGAAATCAGTTTGCGGCGACACGAACTCAGTATCCGCAAGCAGTTTCAGAGCGAAGGATTGCAGTCAAAAGCAGATTTTTTAGCAGAATATAACCTGTATGATTCTGTCATTTACCGCTGCATAGTCGGTTCCAAAGCCTATGGTTTAGATAACGCGCAATCTGATACAGATCGGCGCGGGATTTATCAACCACCCGCAAACCTTCATTGGTCGCTTTATGGGATTCCAGAGCAATTGGAAAACAAGCAAAATGATGAATGTTACTGGGAACTGCAAAAGTTTTTGATAGTGGCGCTCAAAGGTAATCCAAATGTGCTGGAATGTTTGTATACCCCTTTGGTGGAAACGGTTTCTCCAGTAGCACAAGAATTGCTAGACATTCGGGAAATCTTTCTGTCCAAACTGGTTTATCAAACTTACAATGGCTATGTTTTGTCTCAATTTAAAAAAATGGAGCAAGACTTGCGGAATACAGGAGAAGTTCGCTGGAAGCACGCCATGCACTTAATTCGGTTGTTGTTGTCAGGAATTACGGTGCTCAAGGAGGGTTTTGTGCCGGTGCGAGTGGATGATTATCGATCGCAACTTTTGTCTATCCGCAATCAGGAAGTACCCTGGGATGAGGTGAATCGGTGGCGGCTGGATTTGCATCGAGAGTTCGATCGCGCCTTTGGCTCAACTCGCTTACCCGAACGCCCTAATTATGAAAAGGCTAATCAGTTTTTGATTAAAGCGCGCCGAAGTGCGATCGAGCATTAAGGTAGCTGCGAATCAATTCAGCCATTTTCTGTTGTTCTTTACGATACACGCTTTTACCCAAAGATAGGCGATCGCCCCGATTCGTCAGCAGACGCAACTCGTATAATTTATAGTCTTCGGTGTCTTCTGTTTCTTTTAACTCTAGTTGAGAAATTTCATGGAGCGATCGCTTAATATCAAATCCGGTAGCATCTGAATGATTCAGATCTCTATTCTCTCCCTCTGTGTCCTCTGTGTTCTCTGCGGTTAAATCATTCCGATGCAGCCGGAAACGATATAACTACTTGATTCATCCCCATCCACCTTTTCTGAATCGTTAAGGTACTGGCATTTTTGTCAAAAATGTAAGTTTTAACAATTAAACTCCATTTTTCTTGATTATTAAGCTCTAGAAGATGTTCGGTTTTTTGAATAACTTTCATATTCGGTACCAGATCCCCTGTTATTGATTGACAATTATTACACAACTTTTTAGATCGCATCTGAGGGCGATCGCCCCTCGATATAGCTGCGAATCCAGTCAGCTATTTTCTGTTGCTCTTTCTGATTTGAGCTACCGCTTAACAATAGGGAATCTTCCCCATTCATTAATATTCATTAATCGCCACCACCGCCACCGCCGCCACCACTATCGCCACCACCACTATCCCCACCACCACCACTATAACTATCGCTACTACTGCTAGGATCAGTGTAAGTTGTCACCACTGTTTTTTCATCGTGATAACCACAACTGTCACAGTGACAAATAATTTGATCCTCCCCATGATTACTTCGGGTTGGTGAAGAAATTACCTTGGTCTTCCTGATTAGCGTTGGCTTTTTACAGCTAGGACATTTTTTTCTAAAGAACGACCAAACTTTCATTAACAAAAGCACAGGTATCCATATCGGTGATGTAAATACTACGAATATTATCGATCCTACTATGAATCCGAGAAATCCTCCTAGTGGAGAAGAACCATCTATTGTGAAACCGGAATTATTGCTAGCCTGTGGAGATGGAGTTGAAAACTGAAGAATGCCTGTAGGAAATATAACTTGAACTTCTAATTCTTGCTTTGGTGGTAGTGCTTGTTTTCCTGTGAATGCAAAGGTTTGACCATCCAGTTGACGCACTGTTGTGGGTATGCCAAAGCTTTTGAAGGAAGAGACTTTGGCCACTAAAACATCCGGTAGTTTAACTGTGACTTGGCTGGCATTAATCGGGGATTTGCGATCGGGCCAAATGGCTTTCCAATAAACTTGAGTATTCTCACCATTAACCTGCAATCCACCAACCACACGATATTTCACGACAAAAGTATGTGATTCTGGTGGTTTCAATTCATGTTGCCAACGAATCCAAATTTGATTGTTTTCAATCCCAGTGGTACTGGCAATTATTTGATTATTTTCTGCAACTGTCACATCTTTAATTTCACCAACCTTATCCAAAGGAATATAGCGAGACCGTTGATTAGTGTAGTTGCCTGTAAACACATATTTTTGCGTTTCCGTAACTAACATATCTCCGTTCGTTTGAACGTCGATTGTGACGTTAATATTTTCCCAGTAAAAAGGTGCTGCTTGGGCCGCTACATGAGTGACTGTGGCGAAAAACAAGCTCAAGGAAGCAATTAATAAAAAAACAATTTTCTTCAGGATTCGTTTATTCATATTTCCTCATGTGTGATTAGTTGATTTAGGACTTCATTCGTCATCAATGTTTTATAGCTAAGTTATTAGCTACAATTATTCAACAGTTTTCTTGTCAAGTCAATTCATAAATGTCATTGATTAACCTCATAAAAGTCATAATCGTATTTTTAAAAATGCAGCCCAGAAACCGGGTTTTTCTGCGAAATACTTCGTTTCAGCCAGCGATTTGGCAAAAAACCCGGTTTCTTGAGTCTAAGTGCATCAATCTTGATAATATGAAACTCACTTTCCCATCATTCCCCAATAAGCCAGACCATATAATTGAGCAGCCTGCATAGCTTCTTCGTCATAGCCTTGAGCTTTGAACAAAGCCTCAATGCGAACATTTCTACGAATTCTAGTTTGTCTGATGTCTGTTTCATGATTTTATGTTTAATTGACTTTAAGTGAATGTATATGTAGATTATTTGACCTTTGCTTGCGCGATCGCCATTTTGGTATTCTCAATAGCCTTGACAGCATAAGTATTGCCCGGACGTGTTTGCTGTGTTAGAAATAGATTAGTGGTGAATCCAGTCCGATCGCGCACAACGAATGTTAGGATTTTGGTTAGGAATTTGACTAGGAACTCGATCGCGATTGTCGCAAATGATACCCTCCACCCTCGATTCACCCGAAGAACCATTTGCACGCGCCAGCAACGACTGGGATACCCAAAAGCTTTACAGCGACTTAGCAAATGCCAAACAACAATTCGCGCCCCACACCAGAAGAGGGCTGACACCCGTAGAAAAGCGCCATCTGTGTGGGTTGTTGTGTGGCTACAGCCCCGCCGAAATTTCGATACTTCTCAACAAACAAACCAAAGGTGTAGAAGTTGATTTGTCAAAAACTTTGTATCGATATCTAGAATTTTTGACAAATAGACCCAGAAATGCTTTGACAAATTGGCGAGATGCGATCGACTGGCTAGAAATAGCCGGGTATAAAACGCAGCCAAAAACCTTAACAGGCGTCAGCTTAAAAGCCACTCTCCACCATTCAGATAGCATTTTGTCTGTCGCTATCAGTCCCGATGGACAATACCTCGCAACGGGTTCTCACGACAGTACAGTGAAAGTTTGGAGTTTGCACAGCGGTGAATTGTTGCGGACAATTTCGGGACATTCAACGGCAGTTTTGCTAGTTGCTTTCAGCCCGGCCAGCAAAACGCTGTTGACCCGATCGCGCGGAGGGACTGTCAAACTCTGGAACTTGCAAACTTTGGAAGGAAATTCTAGTCCTATTTCCGCAGTTGCGATCGGGCTTTTGGGCGAAACCCTGGTTAGCGGTGGGGAGAATGGTAATGTTAAACTTTGGCAACTGCGGATTTGAGATGGTTGAATTGTTGAGGTGATTGGTGATGATTAAATTATTAATGACTATCTCTCAACTCTCTGGTTATTAAGTTCTAACTTCTTTCGCTGTCGTTCCACAAGCTCTGCTAGAGATTTTTTTCTAATTTCCATCTCCTGAAAGTCAACAACAAAACTCGCTATTTTCAGCTCCACAGCTAAGGCTTCAGTAATATCGATAATTTCCACCCAACTGGCACATTGATAATCTGAATCTTCGTATTGTTTAATTCGGCTTTCTTCAAGCCCCAGCCTATCCGCAAGTTCCTTTTGACTCATTTGGGCAGCAATCCGAGCCTTAATTAAGACCCTCGGCATCTCTAAAATCGAGTCTACTTCAATTCTGAAATCTTTGGTGCGATCCAAAGTCACTAATCTTTCATATTCAGCTATTTCTGCCTTGAAAGCATCCAAATGACTTTGCATCGATTCGCGCATCGCTGACCACCAAGGATCGTTCTGTTTTACCTCTTCATCTTGTGCGTCATATTGGGCTAGCGTATATTCACATCTTTTCAGTAACTCTTGCGTGCATTCATATTGATTTTCATTTCTAATCATGGCAACCACCTGACTAAATCTATAGCAATAATTCCTTTAGGATTTCGCTTTTACACCTTAACATAATTTTATTATCATTTTTTTATGAATGTTGATTTCTTCAGCATACCTTACTATCAAATTCTACTGAAGGCGATCTTTGTTAAAATAGATTCAGAGCCAATACAAAAAACTATGATAGCGGAACGACGCAACCGGACATGATATTAAACTAACGCCGAGCCAGATCCCAGATAACTTCTGCGAAGTCGCGGATCTAGCTAGCACTCACCTTTTTAAGCGATAAAAATTAGCGTTCCTTTGCTCATTTCCAAACAATCGCCCATCTGCATACCA
Source organism: Microcoleus sp. CAWBG640 (assembly GCF_020883015.1). Taxonomy (NCBI): domain Bacteria; kingdom Bacillati; phylum Cyanobacteriota; class Cyanophyceae; order Oscillatoriales; family Microcoleaceae; genus Microcoleus; species Microcoleus sp. CAWBG640. Next base: position 2,069 of record NZ_JAHRFC010000115.1, on the reverse strand, counting down.
TTATGAAAAGCACCTAGAAGCACATCGCTAGTTTTACCACAAGCGATCGCACCAGTAGCATCAATACCAATTGCCCCAAAATCCCGTTTATGTTCGTCAGCTTCCGCAAAAGAACGCTCAAAAGCAGCTTTCAAACTAAAACCATCCGTCACCCGAATCACAATTCTGGCTGCCAAACACTCATCCATAATGTGTTCGCCAATTCCGGTACAACTTACCCCAGCACTTCCAGTAGCATAATTTCCCGCCGGCATCGCCGAGTCGCTAACCCGCCCAATCCGCTCAAAACCCTTGCCACCAGTAGAAGTTCCCGCAGCCAAACGTCCCTCGGCATCCAAAGCTACGACTCCGATCGTACCTACCCCCCTTTCTCCCCCCTTACCAAGGGGGGACAGGGGGGGTGAGGCAGGTTCCGCCACCACAGTAGCCATGGCTCTGCTAAAATTGCCTTTGCGTTCCTCCATCCACTCATGCAAACGCAAATCCGTCATCGGATCGTAAATCGGCAAGTGAAGTTCTCGCAACAATTCCGCCGAGCCATAATCTGAGAGTACCCGATCATCCGAAGTCTGCAAAAATTTAGCAAGTTCGATCGGATTCTGAACACGAGAAACATTAATCGCCCCGCTGAAACGCTGCACAAAACCATCCATCAACGAAGCACTCATCCGAATTTGACCATCTGACTGCACCACAGAACCCGTACCCGCATTAAAACGTGGGTCATCTTCCAATAACCGACAGCCCCGCACCACTGCATCTACGGCACTCGCACCGTCCTTGAGCAGGGGATAAACTTCCTCCAAAACATGATAAAGCGATTTACGTACCGCCTCAATTCCGCCTTTGCTATGTAGAGAACTGCCGGCACCGCCGTGAATAACTAACTTTGGTTGTACCTGTTGCGATGCCATACTTTTTAACTTAACCTAGAATTTTTCCTTTGCAATCTTAACCTCGGTTTGGTAAATGGCAAGAGATTCTTAACTTTCGGTGGTATTACGGTGGCGACGACAGCGTTCCGAACAGTATTTCACCTCATCCCAGCAGTCAGCCCATTTTTTGCGCCAAGTAAAAGGTCGATCGCACACCGGGCAAATTTTTGTAGGTAAATCGGATTTCGATCGCTGCTTAGCCATGTTAATTTTGACAGTGGATTGGTAACTTATATCTTGTACTATTCTGAATTATGAACAGGCAAGATGCCTGTTCCACAAGCAAAAGTAAGTTTTGTGGAACAGGCATCTTGCCTGTTGCTGAGAAAATTAACCTTTGTGGAACAGGCATCTTGCCTGTTGCTGAGAAAAAACCCCAATTTTCACTAAAAATCTCCCCAGTAAAAATGGTCGCAACGGCATCAGCCAACATCCGAATCGTCTTAGTAGAACCCGCAGGGCCCTTAAACGTAGGTTCTGTGGCCCGCGTGATGAAAAATATGGGTTTGCACCAATTAATTTTAGTCAATCCCCAGTGCGATTATTTAGGAACAGAAGCTCGACTCATGGCTGTGCGCGCCGCGGACATATTGGAACAGGCGAAAGTAGTTGAGAGTTTGCCAGCGGCTTTGGTAGGCTGTACAAGGGCGATCGCAACTACAGGAGACGATCGCCCCTTAGCAACAAAGCCAGAAGCACCAGCAGATGCCTTACCTTGGCTCTTAGAAGCCCCCAGCGCCCTAATTTTTGGTCGAGAAGACTGTGGCCTAACCAACGCCGAATTAAACTATGCTCAGCGCCTGATCCGCATTCCATCCAGCGACGCTTACACATCCCTCAATCTCGCCCAAGCGGTTGCTGTCTGCTGTTACGAACTATATAAGTTAGTTCTCAACCCCCCCATCGAAGTCAACCCCCTCCTCCAAGTCAACTCCCTCATCGAAGTCAACTCCCTCCTCGAAGTCAACCCCCTCCTCGAAGTCAACCCCCCCCTACCCCCCCCTTGGGGGGAAAATCAGGAAACTCCACCCCCCCCTTGGGAGGAAAATCAGGAAACTCCACCCCCCCCTTGGGAGGAAAATCAGGAAACTCCCCCCTACTTCCCCCAAGGGGGGAATGAAGAAGAACCCCCCC
>NZ_JAHRFC010000114.1:0-12286 GCF_020883015.1 Microcoleus sp. CAWBG640 | reverse complement strand
TGGAGAGGAGCCTTCCTTATAAAGGGGGGGGACAGGAGAGGAGCCTTCCTTGTGAAGGGGGGGGACAGGAGAGGGAGAGACGGGTTTGTCATTGTTTAGGGGAACGGATTTTCTTACTCCCCCCCTTGCTAAGGGGGGGCTGGGGGGGGTATCGGATGTGGGAATCCACCAGCCGTGTACGCTTTCTGCTGCACCCGTTTTACTGGAAATTGGGAGCACTACATCTTGATATTTCAACTGAAAATCTTTGGGAGTTGAAGAGATCGCCTGCGTCGGAAAAAAGATAAACTTACCTTGCGCTACAAATAAATAGACACAAGCACCAGAATAGGCGATCGCCAGAAATATCCCAAAACCGATGAAAGATTTAGACAAAATTAAGACCAGCAAGTTATTCATGGGAAATAGGAGAGTGCACGGCTAATTGGCCATTAGTCAAAAATTATGGCTAATTATGAATTGACATAATTAGCCATAATCCATTACTAAGTAGCGCCGCAGCATTCCGCCTAATTTCAAAAATCAATGCAATTTCGGGCTATGCAAGTGCCAATTTGTAGACTGCTCGTAAGCGTGAGCCACTTGAAACAACCGAGATTCTTGTAAAACATTACCAATCAGTTGGATGCCCACAGGTAGTCCCTGATCGTCGAAGCCACAAGGCAAACTCAAAGCGGGCAAACCAGCCAGATTCACCGGAATAGTCATCAAATCTGACAAATACATACTCAAGGGATCGTTGAATTTTTCGCCCGCTTTAAAAGCCGTAGTTGGAGCTGTAGGACAGACTAAAACATCAACTTGAGCAAAAGCTTTCTCAAAGTCTTCTTTAATTAAAGTCCGAACTTTTTGAGCTTTTAAATAGTAGGCGTCGTAATATCCCGCCGAGAGAACATAAGTGCCGATCGCAATTCGGCGCTTCACCTCCGAACCAAACCCTTGAGAGCGAGTTTTGGCATACATATCCAAAAGATTGTCAGAGTCAGCAGCCCGGAAACCGTACTTAACTCCATCATATCTCGCCAAATTTGCCGAAGCTTCCGACGGAGCAATAACGTAGTAAGTGGGCAAACCATAGCGGAACCTGGGACAAGAAACGACTTGAATTTCTGCTCCCAATTTTTGAAATTGTTCGATCGCCTTAGTAACAGCTTCTTTAACACCAGCATCCAACCCGACACCAAAAGTTTCTTTAATCACCCCGATTCTAATCTGACCTTTCGGACGCAAATTGGGTCTCAAAGCTTCGGCGTAATCAGGAATTTCCACATTGAGACTCGTGGAATCTCTCGGATCATAACCCGCGATCGCGCCTAACAAAATCGCCGCATCCTCAACAGTCCGACCAAAAGGCCCGATCTGATCGAGAGAAGAAGCATAGGCCACCAAACCGTAGCGAGAAACCAACCCATAGGTCGGTTTCATCCCCACCAAGCCACAAAACGAAGCTGGTTGACGGATCGAACCTCCAGTATCCGAACCCAAACTCACGACGCATTCTCCCGACGCTACCGCAGAGGCAGAACCGCCAGAAGAACCACCGGGAACCCGCTCTAAGTCCCAAGGATTCGCTGTAACTTGATAAGCAGAAGTTTCTGTCGAGCTGCCCATTGCGAACTCGTCCATGTTCGCCTTACCCACAATCACCGCACCAGCGGCTTGGAGTTTCGAGACAACAGTGGCGTCGTAAGGAGGGACAAAATTCTCCAAAATCCGAGAGGCGCAGGTTGTGGGAACGCCTTGGGTGCACATATTGTCTTTAACGGCGATCGGGATTCCGGCCAACAGCCCAATTTCTTCCCCAGCGGCGATTTGGGCATCAACTTGAACGGCCTGTGCCATTGCGCGGTCTGCTGTGACGCACAGAAAGCTTTTCAACTTTGGTTCTAGCTGGGTAATGCGGTCTAATGCTTCTTGAGTAATTTCCACAGCAGAGCGTTCTTTATTAACCAGTTGTCGGTGCAACTCGCGGATGGATGCCATGCTCGTACCTTTATCATTTCTACTTTCACTGTATATGTCAATATAGCTGGCAATTGCACCTGCTTACTACCTGGGTGTAAAGTCCGCATCTGAGGTGGGTGCGGGTACTGTCTTTGTGGAACAGGCATCTTGCCTGTTATTGATATTGGTGAAAAAGTGCGATCGATCTGAGATATTGCTAGCTGTAGGGGCGGGTTCACCAACAATATATAACAAGAACCAACAATCTCAATAAACCCGCCCGCCCCCAACAGTAAATTCAAATGTACCTCTTTCAATATACTCTGATCAATCTTAACTTTTCCCCGCATAAATTGTGCCGCTGAAGTCTTTACTACAAAACCAAATCACAGATTCAACAGTTCTCCCTCTCAATTTTCCGTCGCAACTCCCGAATTACTGTACTTGTATGGTTGTCGCGCGACATTTGCCAGCATTCCTCCACAATTTCTGATACATTAAAATTGGGAAAATAACGGCTGATTAAACTTTCGACATATCGACCATTTTGCAAGTCGTAAATTCTGAGCTTATTTTTCTTAAACAGCCACACTTCCGGCACTTGATAAGGCAAGTAATCATCTAAATCCGTGTAGCTAGTTACGTCTACTTCGATTACTAGATCGGGCGGCGGTTCAACACCCCAAGCAATCCGATCTTTACCAAGAATTGCCGCGCAATTATCGATATAAAAACAATAATCTGGTTCAATCCCTCTTACCTCCGGCAAATCCATCGTAATTGGTGTAAACGCTTCATAATCTCTGCCCAAGTAATCTAGCAGAACCTTGACGACATCAGCAATTATATCTGCTTGTTTTCCGTGTACGGGTAAAGGGGACATTAGCAAAATTTCTCCTGGCCGATATTTGATGCGTGGAATTGAACGATCGCCCAATTGTTCTACAAGTGCTTGATAATCCTGCCAGTTTCCGGGGAATTTCACAAGTGTTCCTGGTGGCAAGTGAATCTTTTCTGGGGTGACGACTGCAAACATAAAGCTTATACCTCCTGACTGATTATATGTGTTTTAAGCTAGAGTCGCAAATACTTGAGAGCGGGCGATCGTGCTATAATAGATAAAACTTAGGCCAAGAAACCGGGTTTCTGTGAAAAACTCAGATTATAATGAAAAATCTCCGAAGAAACCCGGTTTCTGAGTGTCTGCGTGATCGTTCCCTGAGCGGAGTCGAAGGGTTCAATGACCTTCTTCGCCTTGGCGACTGCTATATAATACCAAAAACGTATTTTAATCATTAGCAATCAATGGCTTAATCTGAACTAGCAGTTGAGGAATTTTGTTTTGAGCAACATCCCAAACGATGTCTAAATTTACTCGATCGTAAGCATGAGAAACCCAATCTCTCATTCCTGCCATATCTTTCCAAGGGATTTCTGGATGTTCAGCGCGAAACTCAGAGGATATGCGTTTTGTGGCTTCACCAATAACTATAATTCTATAAATAATAGCAGCTTGTTTCTCATCAGAAGCTGCCAATTCCTCGCTGTCAATTCCGGTGAGATAACGTTGAATCATCTCGCCAGCCTGCACAATATCCAACAGGGAAGCCATATCTCTATTTGCTGACATAAATTACCTTTGCAGAGTTGAGAATTTCTTGTTTTCTAATCCAGTTAATACTTTGTTCGATACATTGTTTGCTAAGGATATCTACCTTGCGTCCGCATAAAGTTTCAAGTTCCTCCTGCATCTGCATCGCGTCATCAAATGTCCATCGGTAATCAGGTGCAAAAGTTACGAGTATATCTATGTCGCTTGTTTCTGGGCAAAAATCTTCTCGCAAAACCGAACCAAACAGCGCTAACTCTACGATCCGCCACTTTTTACAAAAGGCGATCGTTTGTTCGGCAAGCCTTCCTAAGCGATTGAAACCTAAATCTAACTGAATCCTTGGCATGATACTGCTTCCCAAAAATACGGCAAATATTATATATTATAATGATTTCACTACCTCCAAGGCTAACCCTAGCACCTCTGCAATTTGCTCATCTTTCAATCCCAACTGTCGTAATTTACCAACCATTTCAATCTTAACTTGATTCGTGCTGTCCTGGAAGTCAGGAGTTTCAGACCGACTTTTATCTGGGGTAGAATTGGGTAGTTCTGAGCAACCATTGATATAGTTAATTGTATTGCTATGACCAAAATGAGTATTATTATTACGATCTCCAAAATTTATATTCAGATTTAATTGCCGTTCTAGCACAGATTTAAGATTATATTTATCCACTGGTTCATCAAAAACATCAGATAACATTTGCAAAAGCTTGTAACCTACATCCTTAGCATGACCCGCCGTACAACCGTAAGTATCTGCAATATCAGAATACTTTTGTCGTTTCAGTATTCCATCGATAATTCCGCGCTGCAAATCATTAAGATGTTTGCCTGTCTTCGCGCTGAGCACTTCATCTACAAATTGCAAGATATGGGCAGTGTCCATCAGTATGAGGGTCGGAGAACTATAGTTAGTATAGCCGACTTTATCCGTCTTTATCCGTCTCGATCCGCCTTGCGTCGCAATTTTAGAAATGCCCGTCTTTTTCCGTCTTTTTTCGCTTTGCAGTTTTGTGCGATCGGTCTATGATACGGAAGAGCAAAAAAGCAGGTTTGCGGGAGGAAGTGGCTGCACATCCAATTCTGCTGATCAACAGCAAGCGATAGAGCTTTACTGTTTTGCGAGTTGCGATCGCACTTCCAAATTATCTTATAGGTTTTGGGCGATCGCCTGTATTGCGAACAGAATTTCATCTACCAGTTTTCAGGCTTCTAATGTCTATCGATCGGTCAGATAGGCTGGTTTTTCCGATATTATCCGATCTTTCGGACATTTGGGCAAATTTTTCTGGAAAAGTTCAGACTCAATCCGACTGACAGGGCGATCGGGCTTGGGTTTGGATTGGGAATGTATTGTTTGACACTTAGATTGTTAAATATGAATCCGTAAAAGGAGATAAGTATGAAAAAATTGATTGTGGGCATGATTTCTGGAGTTGGAATTTTTGCTTCTGCATTACCAGGGGTAGCTCAGAATCCACCACCTTCAAATATTCCACCTGGTATCTATGCGAGTCAAGGTCACAACTATTACTGGAATAACACCGAGAAGACATCGTGTCATGTTGTCAACCCACCTCAGTTGAAGCTATTCGTTGATAGAGGTGTGCCGAGTCGAGGAAATGCACCTTTTACACCCTATGGTTTTCAAGGTGATTGTCTATGGCCTCAAGGACTTTATGCACCACCAAACAACAGAGGCAGAGTGATGTACATCAACTCCAGTAAAGAGATTTGCCACGTATCCCCCTCATTATATCAATTGTTACTTCCACGATTTGGAGCGCCGTATAGTGGTGCTTCTATAGCAATTATCTCTCAAGGCTTGAAAGATATTGGTACTTGCCCAAGTCCTGGGTAAAATCTTGGATATCAGGGTCTTGGTCGCCTTACAAATAAGACAGCTAGTAGGTTGGGTTGAGCGGTAGCGAAACCCAACAAAATGCCGATAAATGTTGGGTTTTGTTCCTCAACCCAACCTACGCATATTGTAAGTGTTCCAGCAGACAATAATATCAGACAATCAAATTATTGATGAGATAATTAAGTTAAAAATCTGACGCATACGCTGCGCGATACGCCTACGGCACGCTGCGCGATCGCACGAGTGCTTTTTTATTGATAGGCGATCGCCCCTTACTTTTTTACTGATAGGCGATCGCTTTTTTATTTTTTACCGATCGACATCGACGCTGATTAGAAGCGGATAATCTCGATCGTGCATCACGATCGCCCTTCGATTCCCGATCGTGCAACCCGATCTTCGTTTAGAGGTAAACCGAGGAGATTCGAGAAATGAATCAAGCAAGATTTGACCGCAAGGCTTGTGTTATGCTGATTAGAGAAAACTTGAAGGATAAGATGCAATGAAAAATCGCAGCTTTACAGTTCTTCTGTACAAAGAAGATGATATGTACATAGCTGAATGTCCAGAAGTTGGAACAGTAGATCAAGGTGAAACGATCGAGCAGGCGATTGCGGGTTTGAGAGAGGCTACGCGGTTATATTTGGAGGAATTTCCCGTACCTGAAACATCTCCGAGATTTGTGACCAGCATTGAGGTCAGCTATGCCTAAAATGCCGCGAATTTCAAGTAGAGAAGCAATTCGTGCATTGGAGCGTTTAGGATTCGAGCAAGTTCGTCAAACTGGCAGTCATGTTGTTCTGAAGAAGAAAACCGAAGAAGGCGAAATTGGTTGCGTTGTTCCTGTGCATCAAGAATTGAAGGTTGGTACGTTGAGCGGCATTCTCAAGCAGGCGCAAGTCACAGTCGAGGAGTTCATTGAAAATCTGTGAGGTATAACAATAGAAAAGGGAAACTCGATCGTACTAGGCATGAGTAGATGCCTCTCGGTCATCCCGAATCATCTGCATCATAATGTTTGCAGCTTCCGTTGCGTCGTAGGGCGACCAAACCGGATACTCTGATGCAGAAAAGATAACTTGTAGTTCAGCCTTTGGGATTTGCACAGCTAGGAGTTTGAAGAGTGATAATTTGTCTGGCTGGCTCAGACTGTTCACCAAAGGAATTAACTCAGCGAGAGACATAGTTTAAACTCCCAGACATACGATAATAGATTTATTATAAGCGATCTGTGAGATAATGAATCAAGGATACACGGAAATCTTAAACAACCCTTTAATTCGTATAGAATTAAAGCAAGCTTGGGAAGATTCTCAACCTGGAGTAACTGGCGGACACGAAGAAGGCGGTTTCATTTTGAAAGATTCAGCAGGAAATCTCAGTGTTGTGCGATGGTCAGTCGGCAATCAGAATAGCATCATTCTGCCTGCTCATCCAAAGTGTAAAATTGGGGAAGGCGCTATTATTGCGTCGTTTCACACTCATCCCAATACTGGAGACGATTATTTGCAAGAACCTAGTGAGACAGATAAGCGTGCTGTTAGAGACGATCCTGATTTAAAGGGAGCCTCTTACGTAGGTGAGTTTGTGATTTCGCAAGCAAAAATCTATCTAATTGAACCGAATGGACAAGTAAGTGAGATTTCGGATACATCTATCATTCTAGGTTGAAAAGTCGAGGTTAATTATGGCTGCAACATTGAGTTCAGATGTGCTTCAAGATGATATTGCTGTTGCAATTGCTCGTGCGATCGCTGCTGCTAATAAACGTGCCCGTGAATTGAATATTGATGTAATGCAAAGCATCATCAGCCTGACGCAGCATCCTCAGAATGATAGCTGGGTATGGCGAGTGAACTATGGGGCAAGAGATTATATTGGGCGACGAGGTGGGGATTTAATTATCGAAGTTAATCCAGATGATATTAGCATCCAGAGAGTGCTTTGGGGGCAATAGCTACAGCGCGATCGCACTTTTATCTACCAATAATCTAATTTTAAACAGAAGTGCGATCGCCCTTTTTCCACCTCTTCAACAACTCCGGTGTCACCAAACCTTGCGGAAAAAAGATCGTCCCCAAAACAATCAGCACCCCAAACACAATTAACCGCCCATCCCGCAGAAATTGCGCCAACCAAATCGGCAATCCCTGAATAGTCGCCATCCCCCTCAAAACCTCCGGTAAAGCAGTAAACACCATCCCACCCAACACAGCTCCCAAAAACGTTCTGCTACCACCAATCAACACAGAAGTCAAGTAAATAATACTAGCATCAAAAGTACCTTGACGCGCGTTCCAAGTATTCAGAAAATGAGCACTAATAGCACCCACAACCCCAGCTAAAATAGCACCTAACGTAAAAGCCAAAACCTTGTAAAAAGTTGGGTTAATGCCGATCGCATCCGCCGCCAACTCATCAGCCCGAATCGCCGCAAAAGCCCGCCCCACCCGAATCCGTTCCAGCCGATAGACAATCGCCATACTTACCAACAGTAAAGGCAGTACAATCCACAAATACTCGATCGGCGTCGCAAACGGTTGCGGAATCCCAAAAATGCCCACAGCCCCGCCAGTGATATCCAGATTCAGCGATAAAACCCGCAAAATTTCCACAAAAGCAATAGTTGCGATCGCCAAATAAATCCCACTCAACCGCAGCGCCGGAATTCCCACCAAAATCCCCAGCAACCCCGAAACAACCCCTGCAATTATCATCTCCACCAACAGCAATGGTAGAGGAAATAAACCTTCTGTCGGCTTAAACACCGTCGTAGACAAAATCGCCGCAATATACCCACCCAACGCATAAAAACCAGGGCTAGCGAGAGACAACTGACCAGTCATTAGAGGCAAATAAAGCGACATTCCCAACATTGCACCCACCAACATCGAGACAATCAAAAACCCATAAGTAGTAAAAAATTCATTCATAACTTTCTTTATTTCTTAGTCCGCGAAGGCGGACTTCGTTTGTATAGAAGCGATTTCAATCGCCGAATTATCTTTTAAATCAAACACCTCTACTTCTTAGTCCGCGAAGGCGGACTTCGTTTGTGTAGAAGCGATTTCAATCGCCGAATCATCAAGCGGGTAACAATCTTACACCTTTTGAATCAAACGCCGTCCAAACAAACCCTGCGGCCGAACCAACAGCATAATAAACAATATAGCAAAAGCCACAGCATCCTTATAAGCCGAAAAATCTCCCGGTACAAAAGCCTCAACCAAACCAATAATAAACCCACCCAAAACCGCCCCAGGAATACTCCCCAACCCCCCAAGCACAATCACCGCCAAACCCTTCAAACCAAAAGCAATCCCGAAATACGGCCCAGCAATACTCACACTAGAGCCCACCAAACTCCCCGCCAAACCAGCCAGAAAACTACTCACAAAAAACGTCAATACAATGTATCGATCGGTATCAATCCCCAACAAACTAGAAGTAGTAGCATCTTCAGCTACAGCCTGCATTGCTTTACCAAACTTAGTAAAATTTATCAAGTAAGTTAAGACAGATACAATCGCAACTGATACCGCAAAAATTACTATTTGCACAGTCCGAATCGGAATTGGTTGATCCGCTGTGCCGAAGTTAATTGCAGCAGGTAAATAGCCGTAAGTGTTAGCAGGAAAAGTGTAAATTTCCGCACCGACAAGATACTGGATGATATTGGCGATCGCAACGGCTACACCCAAACTAGAAACCACAGTCAGCAGAGAATCAGAGTGTCGGCGACGCAAAGGTAAAAAAGCAACTCGTTCAACAATTACTCCCACCAAACCAGCCATGACACTTCCCAAAATTAACGCCACAGCAAAAGGCAATTCCACGGGAATTCGAGCATTAGCCCACAACCCATTAAAACCGAAAGCACCTCCCATCAGCGCATAGGTGAAATAAGCACCCAAGGTAAATATTGCACCGTGAGCAAAATTAATAATTCCGAGAATCGAAAACACCAGCGTATATCCCAGGGCAAAAATAGCATACACGCTGCCGATCGACAAACCATTCAAAAATTGTTGAATAAATTGAGTGAGATCCACATTACCTCTTTTAAGCCGCCGACTTTTTCTGAGTAATTTCCGAACAAAAATCTTGATAATCTGCTTGTACTTTAGTAAAATATGCTTGAGCATAGTCCAACAGATGGTCATGCCAGCGATCGGCATTTTCCGCCCAATTAATTAACTCATCTGCGATCGCAGATCCTTGCCGCCCACTACTGCGTAACTGATTCCAAGCGGTAATTTCCCCCATCGTTTTCAGCACCTTTTTCAACCGCCCCAACTTCCCATTCCACTGATCCAAACTCACCTTATCTTGAGTTGGCTGCAACCCCCGCAAAACAAACGGTTTTCCGTCCATTTCCACCACCGAAACCCAAGCTTGTGGCATAGCTTCCATCCGCTTTTGGATAGCCACAATCCTGACAGCCTCATTAGCCCATTCAGGCTGGGAAAACTTCAAGTACGGCATCAAAGAAGAGGGAAGTGCTTGTTTAATATCCAACAAATAATTCCCATCTGGAGAACCCTTCCCTTCCACTAAAACCACATAGCGCTTTACCCCCAAACTTCCCGTACCAGCAATTCTTACCCCCACATCTAACAACTTAAAAAACTCCGCATTTGGCTGTTTAGCCGCCCAATTTTTCATCAAAAATTCAACGAGTTCTCGCTCCTGCGAGGATATAGCCGCCGTCCGCTTATTATCAATAATCAAGCGGCGAAGACCCTTTTTCACCTCCGTCCGCCGATCCAAAAAATCTTTCCGCCGGCGTAACTTCAAACTATCCAATAAATCTGCAACCATCCCCTCAGCAGTCCCCCTCTCCACAGTTCGAGCAGTTCCCAAAGCCAAAGCATCAGTGTAAGCTTGGAGAAAGCAGCGACATAAAGTCAATGCTTCCGACTGATTCACCCCCAGCGTATTCGCACCAACTAAAACGCTAGTCAAAAAACGAGTTATTTCCCAACTAGCCGGAGCCAAAGCGGATTCATCAAAATCGTTTATATCAAAATAAACCAATCTATTATCACCCTTGTAGCTGCCGAAATTTTCCAAGTGCAAATCACCACAAACCCATACAGGTGGTGTATCATTCAGCACAGAACTTTTATCCAAATCTTCATAAAATAAATGGCAAGTACCGCGAAAAAATACAAAACTATTAGTTCTCATTGCCTGGTACTTCAACAAAATTCGCTCCGGGTTGCGCCCGTGATTAAATTTCTGAATTCTTTCTAAAACCGTCTCACTCATGTTTGTGATTGCTTAATTGCCTATTTTTTTACTTCAAAAACTCAAATTTCCCATTAGTTCCATCCGCATCCATTTTAATCATTGCTACATAAAAATCTTTCTGATTAATCTCACCTTCTGGTGTAAAAGAAATTTGTCCTAAAGGGGTGTCGTATTTTCCAACCAACAACTGCTGATTCAAATTTGTACGCAATTGTGGCAAAGGTTGTTGGCTAACCTTAGACTGAGAATTGATCGCCTTTAATGACTCGACAAAAACTTGAACACCAGTAAAAGCTTGAGCGCTAAACTGAGGCGGTTCCTTTTTAAATTGAGCGCGATAAGCATCGCGAAAATCTTTATTAATCAGATTGGAATATTCCGGGCTGTATGCTTGGGCAATCAAAACCCCATCACAGAGCGCTTTACAAACAGGAAATATATTAGAAGTATTGAGACCGTTGCCCCCAATCATCACCCCTTTGTAACCTAACTCCCGCAATTGCTTAATTAAATTGCCTCCATCGGCGGCCAACCCGGAAATAATAATCAGATCGGGCTTGACATTGATCGCATTAGTGGCTTGAGATTGGAAATCTGTATCAGTAGTTAAGAATTTTTGGACTGTTGCCAATTCCAGTCCCATATCTTTAACCGTTGTCTGGAAAGTTTCCGTCTCAGACTTGCTAAAGGCATCATTCTGAGCAAAAAATACAGCTACTTTCTTAATATTGGGATTTTGCTTGAGGGCGGCTTTAACTGCATTAGGTGCTACGACGGCTACAGGCGCGGAGACTCTGGCGACATAATCGCCAATCTGGGGAATCCCTTTAGCGGTGTTGGAGGGTGCGAGTACGGGAACTTTGGCGCGATCGGCGATCGGATCGGCACTAAAAGCTTGCTGCGACAGAGTTGGCCCCACAATACCCACCACCTTATCCTGGTTGATCAGAGTATTGAAAGCATTGATCGCCCCTTGTTCATCTCCACCAGTATCTTGGAACACCAGCTTAATAGGCGTCCCATCCACACCGCCCTTGTCGTTAAAATACTTCTCGGCAATTTTCGCCCCAGCGACTTGTTCCTGGCCGAGTAAAGCCACGTTGCTAGTTTGGGCCACCCCAATCCCTATATATATAGTGTTGGAAGTTCCCGCAGCCGAACCCCCTGGTGAAGCACTGGCGGCAGATGGCGAAGTCGCCGGAGATGCTGTGGTAGAGGTTTGGGGAGTGTTCGTCTTGTCCGTCTGACTGCAAGCCAGCAGCAGTGAAGCGCAGGTAACGAATAAGGCAGTAGAGCGAGCTGTAGGTTTTTTCATGAGCGGGCGAACATATACTATATAGATCATCTAAACGTAAAGATATTCTAGCTATGGGTGGTAGCTGCTGGGTCAAAAATCCCAGACCAGAGCCAAAAAAAGACTCCTTGTGGGAAAAAGGAGTCAGCCAGCGGATCTCGGACCGGCAGTAAATAGCCTAAACCCTTACAGTGTATAGGCTCACCAAAAGCTCAAAAATATTTTCACAAAACGCTTGACAACATCTTGCGGAATAAGTATATTAATAAAGCGCCGGAAGGGAAGTGGTTCACTGAACCACAACCGGAAGGTA
>NZ_JAHRFC010000113.1:3163-12369 GCF_020883015.1 Microcoleus sp. CAWBG640 | reverse complement strand
TGTCTCTCCCAGAAGCAAGCGCCCTGTGCAATCAGGAGATTATTTCTCGGTGTCAGCAACTGCTCTGTTTTGCTTTTCACGAAAGTCACACTTTGCTGAAAACTTGTCAGGATGCAGAGGAACAGCGCAAGGTTGTTACTCTGTTCTATTTTGATTGAAATACGAGGCGGATAATGCTATTAGGATTACCTGTTTCGGTTATTTTGCTTGATTGTATTGTTGCTGCGGCCGCCCTGGTGTACGCCCCATTTTTGGTTGTTGCCTATGCCCGCTTGCAGTTAGGCTACGATCAAGCAGCGCCCCGCGCTATGTTTGAGAAATTACCTGCTTACGCTCAACGGGCTACTTGGGCTCACCAAAATTCCTTTGAGACGTTTATGCTGTTTTCAGCGGCAGCTTTGATGGCTTTTGTGACGGGGGTAGATTCGGAGGTGGCTGGTTGGGCTGCGATCACTTTTACGATCGCCCGGTTGTTGTTTTCCGTTTTCTATATCCTGAATGTACCACTGGGGCGATCGCTCATGTTTGCCATTAGTTCTTCTTGCACTGTCACTCTATTTTATTTCAGTTTGATGGCTGTTAATAACTAATTGTTATTGGTTATTGGTTATTGGTTGTTGGTGATTGGTTATTGGTTGTTGGTGATTGGTTGTTGGTTGTTGGTTATTGGTTATTGGTTATTTGTATTAATTCCAATCGCCAATCTCCCAATTTATTCCCCCCTTGGGGGGGTAAGCCAATTCCCAATCCCCAATTCCCAATCCCCAATTCCCAATTCCCAATCCCCAATTCCCAATTCCCAATCCCCAATTCCCCATTCCCAATCCCCAATCCCCAATTCCCAATCCCCAATTCCCAATTCCCCATTCCCAATTCCCCATTCCCCATTCCCAATTCCCCATTCCCCATTCCCCATTCCCCATTCCCCATTCCCAATTTCCAATTCCCCAATTCCCATTCCCCATTCCCAATTATCATTTTATGGCCGCCAGTTATTCCTTTGATATTGTGAGCGACTTCGACCGTCAAGAATTAGTTAATGCTGTTGACCAAACAACACGGGAAATTCAAAGTCGCTACGACCTGAAAGACACCAAAACCACCGTGGAATTAGGTGCTGAATCCATTATTGTCAATACCGACAGTGAATTCACCTTGGATGCAATTCACACTGTTTTGCAAACTAAATCTGCCAAACGCAATTTGTCTCTGAAAATTTTTGATTATGGCAAAATTGAAGCGGCTAGTAACAGTCGGGTTCGCCAAGAAATTAAACTAAAAAAAGGGATTGACCAGGAAATTGCCAAAAAAATTACTAAATTAATTCGAGATGAATTTAAAAAGATTCAAGGATCGATTCAAGGCGATGCGGTGCGGGTTTCTGCCAAAGATAAAGATGATTTGCAGTTGGTAATTCAACGATTGAAGCAAGAAGATTACCCCGTAGCGTTGCAGTTTACCAATTATAGGTAAAATTTTGAAAGCTAACTCAAAGATAGAATTGAGATCTAGCCGGATTTTAGTTACCCACCAATTCCCTAACCAAATTAGCCAAACGCTCTGCACTGTCTGTCACAGCTAATTGAGCAGCAGCTTGGGACATTTTTGCCAAATATTGAGTGTCGCTAAGTAAATGTAAAACTTTACTTTGCAAAATATCAGCAGTTAATTCACTTTGACGAAATACCAAAGCCGCTCCCGAAGCGGCAAATACTTCGGCATTAAAACTTTGGTGGTTGTCCGCGGCGAAAGGAAAAGGAATTAAAATAGCAGGCATTCCAGTCACTGCTAATTCTGTCATAGCACTAGCACCCGATCGACTAATTGCTAAATTTGCCCGGTGCAATAAACCAGCCACATTATCATAAAATGGCATCGATATATATTGTGCGTGCTGCAAACTTTCAGCATCCGGGTCATTATTTCCGGTGAGGTGAACTACCCAAGCACCCGCATCAAACCAAGCAGGAGCACACTGTCTCACTAACTGATTAACTGCGACAGCACCTTGAGAGCCACCCATAACTAAAATTACAGGTACGTTGTCAGGAATTGGTAAATTGAGAGGTTCGCGAGTCAGGAATTGCGATCGCACCGGCGTACCAGCAAACACAGTTTTGGCGCGGGGTAAATACTGGGCTGCGGCTTCAAATCCGATCGCCACTGCACTGCAAATAGGACTAAACCAACGAGTCACTTTACCCGGAAAAACATTAGATTCGTGAAGAATCACCGGCAAACCCAAAGAGCGAGCGGCCAAAATTGCCGGTGCTGCGATGTAACCTCCGGTAGTAAATACTCCGTGAAACTTTCCCTGTTTGAGCAATCGGCGCACTTGCAGAATCGAGCTAGGGAGACCACCTAAAATTCGCACTGTACCGAGTCCAAATCGCTGCTGAAAGCCTTCAACGGCGATGGTGTGGAGGGGGTAAAGGGAGGAGACTAACTGAGTCTCCATGCGGTCGGGAACTCCCAGCCATTCGATGTGACAGTCATGCAACTGTTCAGCGGTGGCGATCGCCGGAAATAAATGTCCTCCTGTGCCACTAGCTGCAATCAACAACCGGATAGGGGATTTTGTCAAGGTATTTGTCTCTGTTACAAGTTCCACAGCTCGATCGATTTTGGGTTTAACGTTTTAGATTATTATGCTGATTTTTCCGGCAGTTTCAGCCAATTTCCCATCAGCCATCTAAAATTAGATAGTGCCGTGTTCCGCTCAGTTGTCAGTCTTCGTTGCAGGCGAACCATTGTCCGCTGCACGACCCCTGACAAATAACCAAATTATCATCTAATGCGTAATTTTTTGAATTTAGTGCCAAGTGTATCTCAGTATTGGACCAGCGATCGGCACAAAAAAGCCGATCGCCCGTACATCCGCTTGTCGGCTCCCCTGAGCGTAGTCGAAAGCTCGATCGCCCCTTTGTTGATCTGTTTGACAGTTCTCAGTAGTAGCATACTGCATCCGGCCCAGGCCAGAGCCCAAGGAGTGCGGGAGGCGAATCCCAGAGTACAAGCTCAAACCCCTACAGCGGCACCGGCTGAATTGACAAAACTGCTAACGGAAATTGACGCAGCGGCAAATCGTCGCGATGTCAAAGCAGTCATGGCATTTTATGGTCAAAACTTCACTCATTCTGACGGATTGAACAGTCAGAATATGGAAACAGCATTAACTCAACTTTGGCAGCGCTATCCCAGTTTAAATTACCGCACAGAGCTCAAATCTTGGAAAGCCGAAGGCAGCGCGATTGTAGCTGAAACCGTGACTACAATCGCCGGCACTCAGAAAAAAGACGGCAGAGACTTAACTCTCAAAGCTACTATTCGTTCTCAGCAGCGCTTTGAAGGTCAAAAAATAGTCAAACAAGAAATTTTAGCAGAACAAACTCAGCTTAGTTCGGGCAAAAATCCTCCCACGATTCAAGTGAACTTGCCAGAGCAAGTTAAGGTGGGTGAAGACTACCATTTTGATGCAATTGTTCGAGAGCCGATCGGGGATGACATTTTAATAGGAACTGTGGTGGAAGCACCAGTCGGCGAGCAAACATCCATCAAGCCCCCACAAGTCGATTTAGAGTTGTTGAATTCCGGGGGAATTTTTAAAGTAGGTAAAGCTCCAGCCACACCGGAAAATCGCTTCGTTTCAGCAGTATTGATGCGACAAGGTGGTATAACCACAGTCACTGTGCGCTTGCGAGTTGTCAAGTAAAGATGTTATTGGTTATTGGTAACAGGTTATTGGCAAAAACCCACAACTAATAACTAATCATTCATGACCAATAACTAATAACTAATAACTAATAACTAATAACTAATAACAAAAATGATTTCTATCCAAAATCAAATTGTTTTAATTACCGGTGCCAGTAGCGGTATAGGAGCAGCCTGTGCCAAGATATTTGCTAGGGGTGGCGCTAAACTAATTTTAGCAGCGCGGCGCATCGACAAGCTCGATCGACTGGCAAAGGAACTGGTAGAAACCGGATTAATAGCATCGGCCAACCAAATTTATTTGCTAGAGTTAGACGTGCGCGATCGCCCAAAAGTCGAATCCGCTGTAAATACACTTCCCGAAGCTTGGAAAGCGATCGATATTCTGATTAACAATGCCGGGTTAAGTAGAGGCTTAGACAAACTGCACGAAGGGAACTTTCAAGACTGGGAAGAAATGATTGATACCAATGTAAAAGGCTTGCTTTACATGACTCGCTACATCGTACCCGGAATGGTAAATCGAAGTCGCGGTCACGTAATCAATATTGGTTCCATTGCAGGTCGCGAAACCTACCCAAAAGGCAATGTTTATTGTGCTACCAAAGCGGCGGTAAAAGCAATTTCCGAAGGGTTAAAACAAGACCTATTAGGAACACCAGTCCGAGTCACACAGATAGAACCAGGTTTAGTGGAAACAGAATTTAGCAATGTCAGGTTTCACGGCGACGCAGAAAAAGCCAAAAATGTCTATCAAGGATTAACACCGCTTACTGGTGATGATGTAGGCGATGTCGTGTATTTTTGTGCGACGCGATCGCCCCACGTTAATATTAGCGAAATTTTGCTAGTTCCCACAGACCAAGCCACTGCAACCTTAGTTCATCGAAAATAGTTTGGATGTTTGAGAGGAAACTTTCCGGATCTAAATAGCATCCCCAGGAAAGTAGATAGGTAGATGCACCCTGATTGATTGATAACTCCCGACCAAATTTGGCCGGGTTTTTTTTGTCGATGACAGCCACAGCGCCAAACATATCCGTCCCTCTGCGGTCAAAAAATCAAATTCATCCTGAACATCCCTCCAGCCCATGAAAAGTAAATAAAGATGCACCCTGATTAATAACCCCAGCCAAATTTGGCCGGGGTTTTTTTTGTCTACTAATATCAAATCCGTTGACATCGGAATTATTATTTCTCTCTTCTCTTTCTCTGTGTCCTCTGTGTTCTCTGTGGTTTAATCATTCCCATACAACCGGAAACGATATAACTCCCGACCAAATTTGACCGGGTTTTTTTTTGTCTAGTACAACCCCAGCGCCAAACCTCCGCGTCCTTCTGCGGTAAAAAAAATCAAATTCATCCTGAAAGAGGTCTGAACATACCGGAGACTATATTAGTAGATGCACCCTGATTAATTAACTCCCGACCAAATTTGGCCGGGTTTTTTTTGTCTACTAAAGCCATAGCGCCAAACCTCCGCGTCCTTCTGCGGTGAAATAATCAAATTCATCCTGAAAGAGGTCTGAACCTACCGGAGACTATATTAGTAGATGCACCCTGATTAATTAACTCCCGACCAAATTTGGCCGGGTTTTTTTTGTCTACTAAAGCCCCAGCGCCAAACCTCCGCGTCCTTCTGCGGTAAAAAAAATCAAATTCATCCTGAAAGAGGTCTGAACCTACCGGAAACTTGATAAGTAGATGCACCCTGATTAATTAACTCCCGACCAAATTTGGCCGGGTTTTTTTTGTCTACTAAAGCCCCAGCGCCAAACATCTGCGTCCTTCTGCTGTAAAAAAATCAAATTCATCCTGAAAGAGGTCTGAACATACCGGAGACTATATTAGTAGATGCACCCTGATTAATTAACTCCCGACCAAATTTGGCCGGTTTTTTTTGTCTACTAAAGCCCCAGCGCCAAACATCCGCGTCCTTCTGCCGTAAAAAAATCAAATTCATCCTGAAAGATGTCAGAACCTACCGGAAACTTGATCAGTAGATGCACCCTGATTAATTAACTCCCGACCAAATTTGGCCGGTTTTTTTTGTCTACTAAAGCCCCAGCGCCAAACATCCGCGTCCTTCTGCCGTAAAAAAATCAAATTCATCCTGAAAGATGTCAGAACCTACCGGAAACTTGATCAGTAGATGCACCCTGATTAATAACCCCAGCCAAATTTGGCCGGGGTTTTTTTGTCTAGGACAGCCAAGACGATTTTTCAAAGAAAGTGGGTTTTTTGCGTCTACGACTGTTTGCCATCGAAGGAATCGTTTAGCCTAAAGCACTTCAAAAGACTGCACCTCAAGCACAGGCCCGATCATCGCAAAAGTCATAATGTCCTTACGCACCAAACCTTTGACACGGACTTTCAAACCCTCTTTTTTCAGTTCAGAAGAAGCATCCTTAAGTTCATAAGTTTCCCCATCTTCGCCCACCAAGGCCCAAGTACCTGGTCCGAAGCCTTGGCGTTCAATTACACCCTTGACTGTAATACTCATGCTGACTGAACCTCTGTTTTAATTGCTAAACGTGCTAGCCCGAAACATAGAAAAGCATTGACAATTAAAAATGTTTGTGCTACTAAACCTGTTCCCAATCCCCAAACACTGGGAGACACAAAAGCATTGACTGCTAAACTGCTAGCAAAGCCGATCGATGTGGCGATCGCAATCCATTTCCACTGTGGATGTCCCAACAGCAACACAATTAAAATCCCCGGAATCAACACACTAGCAAACATCGGATTTAGCATACTGCTGCCATTAATTGCGCCACCAAGTTCGGGAATAGAACTGCCCATCACCCGCAGCGGCCATTGCGGCAGGTCAAATACAAACAAATTTCTGAGGAAAAAGAACCCAGAACTACCAGCCATCAAACCGCCCGAAAAACCCCAAGTCCACTGGAAGGGGAAATAGTTCCGCAACAAGAAAGCCAGCAGATAGGAACCGAGTACCATTGCAATCTTAGGTAACAGCGCCACAGCACCGCCATCGATCCAGAAATGGGGACTGAGATAGCCATTGTCATGCAACCAGCGGAAGAAATCGCGGAAGTTGATTTGGCCTCTGCGGGCTAGCTGAACAGCCGCGGCGGCGTCGAGGTTTCCGGCACCAAAATGGTTGAGGGGGTCTTCGCCCACAACTCGCGCCGATTGTAAAAGTACGCTGCGAATTTGGTCTGGTTCTTGGATACCGGAGGCTTTGATCAGGGCTGCAACGGCGGCAACGTGGGGAGATGCCATGCTTGTACCTTGGTAGCCTTCAAAAATTTCTGCACCAGTTTCTGGGTCGATCGTACTTTGGAGAATTTTCCCAGTTTCAGAACCACCGGGGGCTGAAATGTCAACTCCCGCGCCGAAATTGGAGTAAGAAGCTTTTTCGTCGTCCGGGCCGAGGGCAGAAACGCCGATGACGTGGGGATAGCGGGCTGGATAAGAGGCGGAACTATCGCCCGAATTGCCGGCGGCTGCGATGACGACAACGCCTTTACTGTGGGCGTAGTCGATCGCCTCTGCCATTAACTGACTTTCGCCACCACCACCGAGACTCATGTTAATCACATCAGCCCCATTATCCGCCGCAAATTTGATGGCTTCGGCGATGTCAGCAACGGTACCGCCACCACTACCACCCAAGACTTTGAGTGGCATTAAGGCTGCTTCGTAAGCAATGCCAGCAACACCGTAATTGTTGTTAGTTGATTGGGCGACTGTACCGGCGACGTGAGTACCATGGCCGTTGTCATCGAAGGCTTCGGCGCGATCGTTTACAAAGTCGTAGCCCGGTACAAATTTGGTTTCTTTTAAGTCCGCAACTGGGGAGATTCCCGTATCAATTATCGCTACTGTTGTGCCACTGCCTTTGGTTTCGTTCCAGGCAGATTCTACATTGATGCTGCGGAGATTCCACTGTTTGTTATACATGGGGTCGTTGGGAATCTCGAAAGCGCTGTAAACGTAGTTTGGTTCAATGTATTCGGTATCTTTAGCCAAATTTGATTTTTTCAGGGCATTTAACAAACTGCGATCGCCCTTGACAACATACACATTATCCTGTTGGGAAAACTCGCTATTGAGCTGGGGATTGACGTGGTACTTGTTGGCGATCGCCTCTACTTGTTTGACAATCTCAACAGCACCAACATCTTCGCGGAAATCCAGCAAAATAGAATCATAGGTCCCTTGAGTCGCCAATCCTGGGAAACTAGAAATTGCCCAGCCGAGTCCGATAAAAAATAAGCACAGAACGAAAAACTTTTTCATGCCAATGATCCTTGTAGGGAAGGCTTGCTCACCACCATAACCCAATTTTAACCCCTTGTCATTGGCACCAACAGCTATCAATTTGCGATGAGGGAATTAAACCCGCAGAAGCTGCTAGTGTACCAGCATTGCTGTATTCGGTTAAGTTTCCCCTGACATAAATCTAAAATTTAAAATAGTTTCAAAAGCGCGATCTATTTCCAGCGATCGGTCAAATAATAAGTAAGTCCACCTAATTAAATGCAAGATCCAAATCGCTCAAAAGCTTACTGGCTTGCTATTCTTCACATCGATCTTCTTCCTGAATTTCCCCCCTTGGGGGGGGTAGGGGGGGGTGAATTCTTCCTTCTACTTAAAAAAATATTTGAAATTTTAGGTGGCATCAAGCCACCTAAAATCAGTCGTCTAGTATTCCCATTCAGTTTAAGAACGGGAATACTAGAGCAATGGGTTAGAACAAGAACAACTCAGAGTTGCCCGAAGCTCCCAAATTGACATCAACAGTTGCAAACAAACTGTTGCCACCAACCGTAGAACCGTTGCTATCGTAATACAGTTTAGTAACTGCACCATCGTAGAGAGCAATAATCGACGGGCCAGTCAAAGTTGACTCGATCCCACTTACAGTAGCAACTGTGCTGCTATAAGCGTAGAAACTCGAACCCAAAGGCCCAGAACCAGTCGTAAAGGCAGCAAAACCAGTTTTGTCGAGGTTAATTACATCATCAGCAGTGCTGTAATTGGTAATTAAATCCCCGCCACCAACAGAAGTTCCAGTGAACACAAACACATCCAAACCAGCACCGCCGTTGAGAACATTAGTTCCCAAACCGCCGATTAAAGTGTCATTTCCGGCACCACCATTGATGGTATCGTTACCAGGGCCACCGAAGAGACTGTCGTTACCGTCATCCCCGGAGAGACTGTCGTTACCCAAACCACCATTGAAAATATCAGCACCAGAACCGCCGTTCAAAATGTCAGCAAAGTCCGTACCGGTGACGTTATTAACAGCACTATTGCCTGTAAACAATACAGGGGTGGTAAAGTTGTAACCGCCTGCGCCGGAACCGAAGTTGTTAATAGCAACCGGGAAAGTATTCCCAGCAGCAGTCAAGTCAACCACACTACCAGAAGCAGAAACAGTAGTATTACCAGCCGGAGCAGAACCTAGGGAGCCTGTAAACACAAAGTCCGAGGTGCCCAAACTCACAGCAGCAGTA
>NZ_JAHRFC010000113.1:0-3063 GCF_020883015.1 Microcoleus sp. CAWBG640 | reverse complement strand
CCAAAGTTAGCCACTGTGGTAGAACCACCAGGTGCAGTACCGTTGGAGTCAAACACCAACACAGTCTCGTTAGCTGCATTCGTAAATACGAAGAAACCAGGAGTGGTGGAAGAGCCTAGAGCCTTAGCTTGAGCAGCTTCGACAGTGGCATAAGTACCGCCGGTAAAAATCACCAACTCTTTACCAGTAATATCAGGAGCACTACCGCTAACAGCATCAAAGTTAGTTGTAGTCAAATTGCCGAAAGCGCCGCTAACGAACTGCAATTTGTCAACTCCAAAAGCGAAGTCGGTAATGGTATCACCACCGTCCAAGGGGCCATTGTAAACAAAGATATCAGCACCGGAACCGCCAGTGAGCAAATCTGCACCGATGCCACCGTTGAGAGTATCTGCACCGCTACCGCCACTGATAATATCAGCACCGGAACCACCGTTCAAAATATCAGCAAAGGCCGTACCTGTAACGTTATTTACACTGTCATTCCCGATGAACAATACAGGGCCGCTGAAATTGTAACCGCCGGCGCCGGAACCGAAGTTGTTAAAGGCGACGGGATAAGTATTGTTAGGAGCATTTAAGTCAACAATACTGTTATTAGGCGGTGGAGTTGGAGCAGAGCCTAGGGAACCTGTAAACACAAAGTCCGAGGTGCCCAAACTCACAGCAGCAGTACCAAAGTTAGCCACTGTGGTAGAACCACCAGGTGCAGTACCGTTGGAGTCAAACACCAACACAGTCTCGTTAGCTGCATTCGTAAATACGAAGAAACCAGGAGTGGTGGAAGAGCCTAGAGCCTTAGTTTGAGCAGCTTCGACAGTGGCATAAGTACCTTGTGTGAAAATCACCAACTCTTTACCAGTAACATCAGGAGCACTACCGCTAACAGCATCAAAGTTAGTTGTAGTCAAATTGCCGAAAGCACCGCTGACGAACTGCAATTTGTCAACTCCTGACTTAAAGTCAAGAATTTTATCGCCACCTTCTTTCGTTGTGGTGTAAGCAAAGATATCAGCACCGCTACCGCCTGTCAGGAGATCCGCACCGAGGCCGCCTGTAATCGTATCGTTGCCGTCACCGCCGTTGATGCTATCACTAAAATTGCTGCCAACAATGTTGTCATCGCCTGCTAAACCATCGAATTTAATTCCCACTGGAGAAGTGCTGAAATTCACATTGTCAGGGCCGGGAGTACCGACAGGAAGATTTAGCGGTGGGCCAGTGAACACAAAGTTACTGACTTTGAAGCTAAATTTCACTGAGAAACTAGCGACAATTTCAAAGCGAACCCCAACTGAAAATACCAGCACATTACGGCCTGTCTCGGCATCTGTAAACTGACAGAATACAGGCTGTTCGCTATTTCCGCCTAAAGCTTTAAACCGTGCTTGCAAAGTTGCAATGCTGGTGACGGTGGTATCAGTGCTGAAGTCGAGCAAATTATTGCTGCCGATGCTGCCAACAACAGAACTAGCAGTAATCTCAATTTTGGTGAAGCTAGCCGCGCTGAAACCAAAAGCAGCATTAGAGAACTCTAAAACATCGTCATCGACTTTAAAGTCAGTAATTAAGTCTGCGTCTGAAACTTTGGTGATGCCTTCGCGGGATTTCTTGTAAATAAACCGATTCTTCCCAGCACCACCACTGAGAATATTTGTGCCTTCCCCACCTTCTATGGAGTCATCGCCCTCATTTCCGGTTAATGTGTCATTCCCAGCACCGCCAATGATTTTGTCGCTGCCTATGCCACCTTCGATGGAGTCCTCGTCATCGCCGCCTTCGATGTCGTCCTCGCCTTCGTCGCCTTTAATTTTGTTTTTACCCTTCCCTCCTTTGATCTTGTCCGAACCCTTACCAGCTTTTATGTCATCGTCACCATCGCCGCCGTCGATGTCGTCATCGAGCACAGAACCGACAATCACTTGAGGAGCTGTATTTCCAGCAAAATTAAAGACAGTTTGAACAAAATTCAAACTAAATTTCTGATTGGTGACAGTAGTTTTGCCGTCGGTAACTTTAAAGCCAAAACTAACGGCACCGGTGAAGCTAGCTACGCCTTGGAAAGTTAATGAACCGGCATTAATGTCTGCTTGGGAGAAGGTTAAACCTACTTGTGTTACTTCTACTCCCTTTAAGAGCAGTTTCCCACTGGTAGCAGGAGGTAGTTCCGTCAGCGTGAAGATAATGGCGTTGGGGCTTTGTTCGCGATCGAAAAACTTCAAATCGCTAGAAGTAATAGTCTGTGTTTTCCCGGAACCAAGAATAACATCGTTGTTAGCTTCCAGTCGCGGAGGAGTGTTAATCGGCGTTAGAGTTGTTGCCGTATTGTTTGGGGGAGAAACAGTAACTCCCAAAAAGCTGGCGGCTTTGAGAATACTAGCGTTGACATTCAACAATAGCGCCAGCACAAAGTTACTGCTGCCGCGAATTTCGGTATTGACGCCAACTTGGACAAAGGACAAACTGCTAAAATTTAAGCTGCCAGATACCAGAAATTTGTCATTTTCTGTGAAGTCAGTGATGACTGAATTTGGCCCAGAAGTGCGATCGCTAATGACAAAAATGTCATCTCCAGCACCACCGGTACAGGTATTGTTGCCAGTACCGCCTACGATCGTATCGTTGCCATTACCGCCCATCAAAGTGTCATCGCCTAATCCGCCACCGACAACGCTATCGTCACCGTCGCCGCCGTCTGTCATGTCATTACCGTCACCAGCGACGATGGTATCGTTGCCGGCACCACCCATGCAAGTGTCGTCACCGCCACCGCCCATCACAGTGTCGTCGCCGTCGCCACCGTCTGTCATGTCATTGCCGGCACCGCCCATGAGACTGTCGTCGTCAGCGCCACCGACAATGCTGTCGTCGCCGTCATCGCCCATGCAAGTGTCTTTGCCGGCACCGCCCATGATGGTATCCTTGCCTTCGCCACCGACAATACTGTCGTCGCCGTCGTCACCCATGCAAGTGTCGTCGCCAATACCTCCTATAACGGTATCGTCGCCTTTACCACCGTTAACTTGGTCGTTGCCGGTGCCGCCGTCGCAATTGTCGTTGCCT
>NZ_JAHRFC010000112.1:0-12387 GCF_020883015.1 Microcoleus sp. CAWBG640 | reverse complement strand
AAGAAAAAACATTTTTTAGGCGACTATCAAAAGATTGATCGCCCTTAAAAGATGTAGGCGACTCAAGTCGCAGCCACGTTCCTCCCCATGTCTAAAGCCAGGGGCTTCCCGCTCGTTTTTCGGTGATTCCGAAAACAAGGTGGGCATTTGCCCACCTTACAAAATTAAGCAGTTTCGTGCTGTTTGTGCCATGCGGGATGCCACAACAATTCCGCAGTCGATCGCTTCTCGACCATTTCCTTGGTAATCGTACAGTTAGCTACATCCTTGCGAGAAGGCAACTCATACATAACATCCAGCATTAATTCCTCTAAAATGCTGCGGAGGGCTCTGGCACCAGTTTTGCGGCGACAGGCTTCCTGGGCGATCGCCCGCAGCGCCTCTGGTTCAAATTCCAACTGCACACTATCCATATTTAACAACTTTTGATACTGCTTCACCAGGGCATTGCGAGGTTCAGTCAATATCTGCATCAAAGCTGCTTCATCCAGCGGTGAAATTACTGTCACCACAGGTATGCGCCCGACAAATTCAGGAATTAAACCAAACTTCACTAAATCATCAGCTTGTACCTGTTGTAAAATATCCGCAGCCCGCTTATCTTTTGGTAGCAAAGTCGAGTTGCTGTCACTTTCGACTGGCTGAATAAACCCTAAAGATTTTTTACCCAAACGCTGTTCAACTATTTTTTCCAAACCGACAAAAGCACCGCCGCAAATAAATAAAATTTTGCTCGTGTCAATTTGAATAAAATCTTGGTAAGGATGTTTGCGGCCGCCTTGCGGAGGCACGTTAACCACCGTTCCTTCCAGCATTTTCAGTAGCGCTTGCTGCACCCCTTCTCCTGATACATCTCGCGTGATTGAAGTGTTTTCACTTTTGCGAGCAATCTTGTCAATTTCATCAATATAAATAATGCCGCGCTGGGCCGCTTCGACATCAAAATCTGACATTTGCAACAGTCGCAACAATATATTTTCTACATCGTCACCAACATAGCCGGCTTCCGTCAGGGTTGTGGCATCGGCTACTGCAAAGGGCACTTCTAGCATTTGTGCCAAACTTTGGGCTAGGAGAGTTTTGCCACAACCTGTCGGCCCGACTAGCATGATGTTAGACTTTTGTAGTTCCACATCGCTGTCTGAGACAGGTTTGCTACTATCTTTGGCTTGGTCAACGCTTAACCTTTTGTAGTGGTTATAAACTGCTACTGACAGAACTTTTTTGGCTGAGTGTTGACCGATGACGTGGCCGTCTAAATGTTGCTTAATGTCTGTTGGTTTGGGAATTTTAGCTAAAGTGATTTTGGATTTGTTCGATCGACCCTGGCGTCGTGTTTTTTGTCCTTGAGGCTCTTGAATTTCTGACTGGGCTGCTTGTTGAGCCACTAATTTGCCAGAGTCAAAGAATTCCTCTTCTAGAATTTCATTGCATAGCTCCACACATTCATCGCAAATGTAGACGCCGGGCCCAGCTATTAACTTGCGGACGTACTCCTGGGACTTGCCACAAAAGGAGCATCTGAGATGGGAGTCATATTTTGACATTATTTTCCTCTTAATTTACATTTGCGTTTGGCTGTGGGGATTTAGGGAGTTTTTTCCCGATCGAACATTGTGCTGTTCTCAGCAAAGTTTGGCGATCGCATACCCAAGCCACTCCAGCTTCGCGCTCTCTGTCTCTAACTTAACACTTTTGAGGCCTCAGTCATTAGTCATTATTCATTAGTTACAAATCAAAATACCAATTTCTGATACAGACATTCACCAAATTATACACTCAAAAAAAACTCTTTCTACCTTGAAAAGCTGACTTACCATTTTTTGTATTCCAGAAATTTTCCTGACATGATTATTTTTACCCGATCGCCTTTGGGGTCTGCTTCTTTCTCCACATCCAAAGTAAAGTCGATCGCGCTCATAATTCCGTCCCCGAATTTTTCGTGAATCACTGCTTTAAGAGGCATTCCATAGACCTGCATAATTTCATAAAACCGATAAATCAGCGGGTCTACGGGAACTGTGGCATCTAAGGAACCTTTGAGAGCTGGTTCTGATAGAACCTGAGCCATCTCGCTATCGAGTCCCAAAGCAGACACAATTTTTTCTGCTTCATCTGCTGATGCACTTGCTTGACCGTAAATCACGGCTGCAATCCAAACTTCATCGCGACCCAGCAATTTTTCCAAATCTGCAAAACTAATTCCCTGAGCTTTTTTGGCCACCAAAAGTTTTTCGGTAATATTTGAAATTGGCATTAAATTTTCTCCTGTTCGCTGCGGTGGAAGATGTGAAATATATCTCATATTTTTCATCTCTTGTCAATGGCAAATCCCCGAAATATGATAAATTGATAACTCGTCGCGACAGCAATAGCCAATCTCGTCATCCTTGACAACAGGCGATTTAGAGATCCGCGATCGCTTCTCTACAAAAATGGTACAGTTACCAGTACGTGTAATCAAAATTACATACTCTCTGCTGTGCGATCGCCAGTACCCAGGGTGGGTCTCATACCCGATCGCACCGGCAAAACCCCTTTACCGCTAACAAGTGACCACTGAAAAAAATATGGAGATTAACACCCAAGATTACAGCATCCTGTACGATAGCGCTACTGATACAGTGACCTGCTGTGGCTCTTTCCGGCTCAGCCAAATGGAAGAATACGCCCCGATCGTACAGTTGCTCAATGATGTGGCTGACGGCGAGCAGAAGACCATTACTCTAGATTTGCGAAAACTCGAATTTTTAAATAGTTCAGGGATTAATATTATATCAAAATTTGTGATCAAAGTCCGACAGCAAAAAAGTATTCAGATCGCAGTTAAAGGCTCCAAGGAAATACCCTGGCAGGGAAAGTCCCTCAAGAACTTGCAGCGACTGATGCCTTCCTTGCGATTGGAATTGGAATAGTTAATCCTTCAAGGTAAACTTGAGATCAAAGCTAAGTCTGGGAAGCATAACTAGGGATTTGCAATACAGGAAAATAAGTCATAGTTAAGTTAGCAGCAAACGCTCAAAAACTGCGGAACTGACTACCTACAAGTTACCAATTTTCAATTGCTATGCAGGAAGAACCATCGAAAGAACAGCTAATTTTGGAAGTTCAGGCTCTGCGTGCAGAACTGGAAAACTTGAAACGCGAAAAAGCCGATCTAGAAATTTTGCTGGAGACGACCACGGAACACTCCGATACCATAGAAGCAGACTTGCTATCAAAAGCTGAGTTGGCCGTGCGCTCCAGCGAAGAGCAGTTTCGGGCGATCGCCTCAGCAACTCCCGTTCCTGTACTGGTTTCTCGCCTCTGTGACGGTTTAATTCTGTATGCAAACGCTCAAATGGCTTCTCTCCTGGACACACCCTTAGCAGAATTGATCGGGCGTCATACCCCAGACTTTTACTTCGATCCCGCAGAACGCTCAAAGGTACTCGAAACCCTTGCCACAAACGGGCACATCCAAAATTACGAACTGCACTGCAAAAAAGCAGATGGTAGCAGTTTCTGGGCCATCATCTCCGTTCAGTCCCTGTTGTTCAATGGTCAGCCCACAGCGTTGTGTGCCTTGTACGACCTTACCCAGCGCAAGGAAGCAGAACAAGCACTCCAAGAGAGCGAACAACGACTGCGCCGCCAAAGTCTGGCCCTATTGCAGCTAGGTAGGCAGAGGACGATCAACAACGGGGCGCTGAATTTGGGAGTTCGAGAAATTACCGAGGCGGCGGCGCGTACTTTGGATGTGGAAAAAGTGAGCGTTTGGCTGTACAATCATGTCAAATTTGGAACTCGCTACGCCACAGATACTCAGGCAAATTTGGCTGCTAGAGCGATCGCCCACAACCAAAGTTGGGTCATCAATCGAGAGGCGATCGATCTCCCAGTAGAGCATTTGGTCAATCATTCTAAGTTGCCAACCCAAAACCTCAAATTAGTTTGTCTCGATTTGTACGATCGGACCAGTAAAAGCCATTTGAATCGTACAAAAAACCATATAAAAGTTTCAAATTTAGATGAGGAAGGCGATGCCGGCAGCGAAAACAGTCCCTCCTCCAATCCTTTAGACTCAGCATTGACAACTCAAAATCCTGTAACAACATTATCTTTAGAAACAGAACATACCCCAATCCTCAGCAAGGAAAGCACTCCCAATTCATCCATCTTAAATGTAGCCATTAGGCTCGGTGGCCAGATCGTCGGCATCCTGTCTCTGGAACATATCGGAGCACCCCGCCAATGGGCCTTGGAAGAACGAACCTTCGCCGATTCTTTGGCAAATTTAGTCGCACTGGCGATCGAAGGATTTGAACGCCAGCGAGCCCAAGAAGCCCTCTCCAAAGCCAAGTCGGAACTAGAAATCACTGTCGAGCAACGCACTGCTCAACTCACCGCCGCCAATAAACTCCTCCGCATCGAAATTGCCGAGCGCAAAAAAACCGAAATAGCTTTACAAGAAGCATTGCACAAAGCCGAAGCAGCTTCCAGAGCTAAAAGCACTTTTTTAGCCAACATGAGCCACGAACTGCGGACACCCCTCAACGCCATTATCGGTTACAGCGAAATCCTAGAAGAAGAAGCCTTAGAAGCAGGGTTCGAGGACTTAATTCCCGACACTAAAAAAATTCAGACCGCTGGTAAACATTTACTGAATTTAATTAATGATATTCTCGACCTTTCTAAGATAGAAGCTGGCAGAATGGAGCTTTATTTAGAAGATTTTCACCTAGGTAATTTAGTAGAAGAAGTCGTAGCAACTTTGTACCCTTTGGTTGAAAAGAATCGTAATCAATTACAAGTTTGTTCCTCTCCTGATTTGGGAGTAATGTATGCTGACTTGACTAAAGTGCGGCAAATTTTGTTTAATTTACTCTCCAATGCCCTCAAGTTTACCCAAGAGGGAACCGTAGTCATCAGCGCAACTCGCGAATTAACAGACGGCACTGAATGGATTTATTTGCGGGTAGCGGATACCGGCATTGGAATGTCTCCTCAACAACAGGAGGGTTTATTTGAACCTTTTATTCAAGGAGATGCTTCTACCACTCGTAAGTATGGAGGAACTGGTTTAGGATTGGCAATTAGCCGTCTGTTTTGCCAGATGATGGGAGGTGATATCACCATTGAAAGTGAGTTAGGTGTAGGCTCAACTTTTACTGTACAATTGAAAGCAAAGGTTGATGCTATTTGTGAGTTATTAGTTATTAGTTATTAGTTATTAGTTATTAGTTATTAGTTATATCAATTCCGGTTGTATCGTCAGGTGATTTAACCGCGAAGGCGCGTTCGGCGAAGCCGTTCCCGTAGGGTAGGACGCGAAGGAAGAGAAGAGAGTTTAATAATATAGAAACGGATTTTATATACCTAGCTCAAAAGCATTTGCTTCAGAGCAAAAATCAAAAATTAGCAGAAGTTGTCAAAAAGTGATATAATTCAACACACATTCTGTAACCCCCGCTGTCTAGATAACTATTCATGAAGGATTCGCTAGATCGCTTCTTACAAGTTGTATGGAAAGACCGACCCATTCGCCAGCGGGGAACTGTCATCGTAGCTATCCCCGTAATTTGTCTGTTTGCTTCGCTGATAGTCATAGCAGGACTGCGAAACAGAGCGATACAAACAAGAAAGGAACTAGATAGCAATAAGGAAATGCTTCAGCAAACAAACCGCTTGTTAAAAACGGTGGTGGATGCGGAGACTGGTCTTCGAGGTTATGGGCTAACCAAGCGGCGGGCATTTTTAGTACCATATTTTGAAGCAAAGAAAAATTTGCCTGAACAACTTTCTGAACTCAAAACTCTCACTAAAAAAAATCCAATTCAAAGTCAGCGATTTGCCGAAATTAAAAAAATCACGGAACAGCAAATAGATTTTTTGGAACAGACTCTAAACCAGATTGACAATTCAGACATCAAAGCCCAGTCTCCGGAAATTACTCAGGCATTCACTGAAGGCAAATTCAAGATGGATAGGCTGCGGGAAAAAATTGATGCCTTTACAGACGCAGGTGATGCCTACAAGAACGTTCTAGACCCACAAATGCAGCAGTGGGTGAGTCTCACTAATTACGTCCAATTTACGGCTTTAGTGGTGGGCTTTTTGGGTGCCGCAGCTTCTTGGTATTTATTTGATAGTTTAGAGAAAGAATTGAACCACCGGGAAGTGAGTTTGCAAGAGAGTAAAACTCGCATTCAAGCTGTAGTCGATCATGCAGCGGACGGCATTATTACTTTGGACGAATCCGGCACTATTGACTCTTTTAATGCTGCTGCTGAACGGATTTTTGGCTGGAGTGCCGATCGCATAATTGGCTCAAATCTCCGAAAACTGCTTGCTAAACCTCTACCAAACAAAAGCGCTGGCGATTATTCTATTGAATATTTTTTGCTAAATCCTGGTACTAAACTAAATGTTTATCAGCAAGAAACTACCGGAATTCGCGGGGACGGAAAAATTTTTCCAATGGAAGTGGCAATCAGCGAAATGCAGTTGAAAAATAAACGTTTGTTTATTGCAATTTGTCGCGATTTTGGACCCAGAAAACAAGCTGAAGAAACTCTACGCAAGCAAGCACAAATGCTTGATTTAGCCAACGATACGATCGCCCTACTGGACTTGAAGGGCAAAATCTCTTATTGGAACCATGGGGCGAAGCGACTCTACGGGTGGCGCAATTCCGAAGCAATGGGAAAAAATATTCATGAACTTTTGCAAACAGAATGGAATCAGCCCTTTGAGGCAATTCAAGAGGAGTTTTTTTCTACAGGAGATTGGCAAGGTGAACTGGTGCGTAGTAAGCGAGATGGCACAAAAATCACCGTAGCAAGTCGCTGGACTTTGCAGCGGGATGAAGAAGGCGAACCCCTGGCTATTTTGGAAATTAGCAACGATATTAGCGATCGCAAATTGTCCGAAATTGCCGCTTCCGAAAGCGCCGAAAGGTTTCGCGCCACCTTCGAGCAAGCCGCCGTTGGGATGGCCCAAGCAAATCTCGAAGGCAAGTTGCTGCTAGTCAATCAAAAACTTTGCGAAATTTTGGGTTACAGTCGAGCCGAACTGACCGAGAAAAACTTTAAAGAAATTACTTGTCCCGAAGATTTGGAACCAGAACTGCATCATTTGCAACGGTTATTAGCAGGAGAAATTGAAACTTACTCTATGGAAAAGCGCTATATCGGTAAAAATGGAGAGTTGATTTGGGCAAACTTAAGTGTTTCCCTGCTGCAAGAACAAAATGGCAATAAATATTTAATGGGTGCTGTAGAAAATATTATGGCACGCAAACAAGCTGAGGAATTTTCGCGCTTGCAAAGAGAAGAATTGAGGTGGATGGCGGACACCCTAGCTAAATTCAGCAATAATTTAAGAAAGCAGAATGAAGAATTAGAGCAGTTTGCCTATGTAGTTTCTCACGATTTGAAAGCGCCATTGCGGGCGATCGCCAATCTCAGCAGTTGGATAGAAGAAGACCTCAGCGAGTCCATGACAGAGGATACTCTACACCAAATGAACCTACTGCGCGGCAGAGTGCACAGAATGGAAGGTTTGATTGAAGGACTGCTGCAATATTCCCGCGTCGGACGGATGCAAGTGGCTTCCGAAACAGTAAAAGTAGATAAGTTATTAGCAGAAATAATTGATTCCCTAGCACCCCCACCGGAATTTGTGGTGGAAGTCCAACCAGGAATGCCAACTTTTGTAGCAGAAAGACTGCTCTTACAACAAGTTTTTTCTAATTTAATTAGCAACGCCATCAAACATCACAGAAGTCCCACCGGTCATATCACCATCTCTGTGGAAGACATCGGTGATTTTTATAAATTTGCTGTAGCAGATGACGGCCAGGGAATTGCGGCTCAGTATCACGAGAAAGTTTTTGTAATTTTTCAGACTTTGGAAGCTCGCGATCGAGTAGAAAATACTGGTATTGGTTTGTCCCTGGTTAAGAAAATTGTGGAAAATCAAGGTGGAATTATTTCCTTGGAATCGGCAGAAGGTGAAGGGGCAACCTTTCGCTTTACTTGGCCTAAGCAGCAAGCGCCTTAATAAACTAGATCGTTACTATAGCAGTCCTTGCAGGAGTTGTAAAGTTTTTTACCCCACCCCAACCCTCCCCTTATTAAGGGGAGGGAGTAAGAAATTCACAAATGATTTAGGATTGCTATATTAATTTGCTGTCTTTCGGGTCAAAAGTCCTTGACTGGGACTTAACAAAAAAGCTAGCAAAAATAACCCAAAAATAACCAACACGATCGCCGCCCCGGACGGCATATTCAAATAATAGCTGAGATACATACCAGTCACACTAGCTGTCATCCCAATAATTGCGCCCAATCCCATCATTAAATGTAACTCTTTCACCAACAAATACGCAGTAATTCCCGGCCCGATTAACAGCGCAATCACCAACAGGGCCCCCACGGTTTGCAAACTCGCAACAATCGTCAAGGTAATCGCTGAAATCATCCCTAAATAAATCCAGTTTACAGGCAAACCGCTGGCCTGAGAGCCCAGGGGGTCAAAGGTATAAAACAGCAGTTCCTTATAACATACTTTCACCGCCACCAAAATTATCAAGGTGGTGACAAAAGTTTGTTGCACGTCTGCTGGTGCAACGGATAAAATATTGCCAAATAAAAAACCGTCTAGGTCTAACTTGGTGGTTCGCAACAAACTAATCAGCGTGATGCTAATAGCTAAAAATGTAGACAAAATTAATGCCATAATTGCATCTATTTTGATTCGGGATTGTGACTGAATCCAGGCCATGATGCCAGCGCTGATTATCCCTGATATAAACGCGCCGATCGCTATAGGGAAACCCAAAGCAAAAGCCACGGGCAATCCAGCTAGCACGGAATGGGCAATCATGTCAACCATCATGCCCATTTGCTGTACAATTAAATAGGAGCCGACCACCGCGCAGAGTATTCCTAGTAATACGCCGATCGCGATCGCATTACGCATAAACTCAAATTTCAAAGGCTCAATTAGCAAGTTTAACATTTATAGGACAAGGAACAACGCAGCAGGAAACAATGCAGTCATAATCAATGGCACAACCCTGCACAGGCAGGATGCCCGTGCTACCATTAATTTTACAGGTAAAAATAAATTTTCATCGACCTCAAACCGAAACCAAACTTAAATCATAACCATAGGCTTTATGAATATTAGCCAGCGTCAGCACTTCTTGGCAGGAACCAATCGCAATTAACTGTTTGTTCAACAACAATAAATTATCATACTTTTTTAAAGTATCTCCTAAATCGTGACTAATTACTAGCAAAGTTTTATTGGCGGCTTTGAGTTCAGCAAAAATATCAAAAATAATCTCTTCGGTTGCTTTGTCAATGGCATTAAAAGGCTCGTCAAAGAAGAATAAATCGGCCTGTTGGGCGATCGCCCTTGCTAAGAAAATTCGCTGCTGCTGACCCCCTGAAAGTTCCCCAATTTGCCGATCGCGCAAATCCCACATTCCCACCCGCAACAAAGCAGTTTTCACCAATTCCTGTGACTGACGGGAGGGACTGCGAAACCAACCAGTCTGGACTGTGCGCGCCATCATCACCGCATTCCACACCGTAATCGGATAATCCCAGTCAATTTGCGATCGCTGCGGCACATAAGCCACCCGCCCCAACTGTTCCTTCAACAACCGCCCCTCATATGTTACCCTACCCCGACAGGCTGGAATCAATCCCAACATGGCTTTCACCATCGTGCTTTTGCCCGCCCCGTTGGGCCCGAAGACTCCTGTTAACTGTCCTGATGCTAAATGAAAATTGATGTTGTTCAGGGCCGAAATTCCTCGATAATTGACAGCCAAGTCTTGAACTTCTAGCATAATTTGAGATTTTGAGAACGATTCTTGTTTCCAGCTACTACAATAGAATAGCTCAAAAAACCAATAATGATTATCGTTTCTGAAGTCTTATGTTCCAGAAGTTGACGGAGAAAACCAGCAGAGTCAGCGTTGTGGCGGTTTTGGCGATCGCGCTAGGATTAGTTGGATGCAGTGAAAAGCCCCAAGCCAGCAATCCCATACCTGAGAGTCGGGCGACCAATTTGCCAAAAGTAGTGGCCACTACTGGTGTTATTTGCGACATCACTAAAGAAATTGCCGCAAGTTCGATCGACACTATTTGTTTAATTAAACCCGGAGATGACCCCCACGCCTATCAAACCAAGCCCGAAGACCGTAAGGCCATTGAAACGGGCAATCTGATTTTATACGCTGGTTACGACCACGAACCAAGTATCATTAAACTGATCCAATCTACTACCAATTCAGCCCCCAAAATCGCCGTCCACCAACTCGCAGTGCCCAAACCACTCATGGGCGAACACGAACATGAAGGAGAACACAAAACAGAAGCTAAACCCCATGAAGCAGAGGAAAAAGTTCCTGACCCTCATGTTTGGCATAATCCTCAAAATGGCATTCGGATGGTGGAAGTAATTCGCGATGAATTAAAAAAAGTTGCTCCTAATAATGCTGAAATTTATACTACAAATTCCGCCAAATTAATAGCAGATTTACAAAAATTAGATACTTGGATTAAAGCTCAAATTGCGACAATTCCCCAAGCTAAACGCAAGTTAGTCACTACTCACGATGCTCTGAGTTACTATGCTAATGCTTACGGTTTCGAGGTAGCTGGAGCTTTGCAGGGAGTGACTACAGCAGAACAGCCCACAGCGGCTAGAATCGCCGAATTGTCATCAGAAATTAAGAGGGCGGGAGTACCGACAATTTTTGTGGAAACTACGACTAATCCCAAGTTGATGGAGACTGTGGCCAGGGAGGCTAATGTCAAAATTTCCGACAAGGAACTCTACAGCGACGAGTTGGGTGCTCCTGGTAGCGGCGCTGATACCTATGAGGGGATGCTGAAAACTAATACTTGTGCGATTGTTTCTGGGCTTGGGGGAAATTGCACTCCTTGATGGATTTTCGGTATTTTTTGAAGTGATATTCAATTGTAGGGTGCGTCAGGAGAGTTTTTGGAACAATTTTTAGAGGTTCGGGAAGTGATATCAATTCCGGTTGTATCGGAATGATTTAACCGCGAAGGCGCGAAGGACACGAAGGAAGAGAAGAGAGAGTTTAATACAGGACGGTGAATAGAGGATTTGGTATGACGCACCCATCGATTGCCACCCTAGGAACTGGCTTACCTAGGATTGCTCATCGGTACTGGGAGGTTTTTGCCCTATGCCCAATTGTTTCTTGGATAATTTTAATTCTTTCCATAGCGCTTTAATATCTTTATAAGCTTTCTCAGCGCTAATTTTGCCCCCTGTTTCCAGGGAACAAATGTAAGTTATTTTTTGAGCAAACTCTTGCAAGTTGGCATTGAACGCCAAGTTTTCTGGCGTAAAATCGCCGTAGTAGCGATGGCGAGGATGTAAAAAGTCTTCCCGCTCGGTCATTGCCCCCCTCCTAATTCCTGTTTGTAATGGCGATCGCTTGCTTCCATTGTAGGGCGCAAGTAGCAATTGCTTTATTTTGCCTTGTACTTATCTTTATTAATCTAATTTTAACCTAATTTACCCTAATTTTAACTTTTCTTTAACCTTGTTTAAACAAAATTGGGAGCTGCGGATACCGCAACTCCCTTTTGATATAGTTTACAGGTTTTTCTTAACTTCTGTGCAAGCTCAGCACTTACTTGTGGCATTCGCAGCCGGCGTGGCCACAGCCAGTGCCGTTGGGGTGTCCGTCGGCGCAAGCAGTGGAACAGTATTGTTTGCCGTCTTTTTCAATGGCTGCACTCAGGTTGACAGCGCACAAGCAAGATGGACAGGCACATTTTGTTTGGGTTGCAGTGGTCATGGTGTTTTTTCGTGGTAGGTTGGTTTGTTTATATTTATATATGAACACATATTCAGAGATAAGTCAAGGGGATAGGAAATATTTTTGAAAGTGGGCTGAGGGACTATGTAGAAATCCTCAAATCTCAAATCGCATTAAAATGACAATGAGAACCAAAATAAATCTTGAAAGAATGTTATCTAACTCTGCTGTGAATGGGGCGGTAAATGGACCGATCGCCCAAAATGATACACCAATCTGCGATCGACCGCACCTAGTTGACAGTTTGCGAGTCCAGGATATTCAAACCCAAATTCTCGACACCGCCAAAGCTCAGCGCATGGCAGAGTTTTTCAGTCTTTTGGGAGATGCGAACCGCCTGCGGCTGTTGTCTGTTTTGGCAAAACAAGAACTCTGCGTGTGTGATTTGGCGACAACTTTGGGGATGAGCGAATCGGCTGTGTCCCACCAGTTGCGGGCGTTGCGGGCGATGCGATTGGTACGTTATCGCAAGGTGGGGAGACAGGTTTTTTATAGTTTACTCGATCGCCATGTTTTGGAACTTTATAATG
>NZ_JAHRFC010000111.1:0-12454 GCF_020883015.1 Microcoleus sp. CAWBG640 | reverse complement strand
TGCCAGAATTGCCGGCCGAAAAGCGCGATCGCTACGAAACTCAACTGAGTCTTTCTCCCTATGACGCGCGGGTGTTGACTGATGACAAAGCAGTAGCAGAGTATTTTGAGGAGGCGATCGCCGCTGGTGCTGCGCCTAAGCAAGCTGCCAATTGGGTGATGGGCGATATCACTGCTTATCTCAAAAACGAACAAGTGGCGATCGGCGAAATTCCTTTCAAACCAGATAATTTGGCCCAACTGCTGAAGCTAATTGAGACAGGCACCATCAGTGGCAAAATCGCTAAGGATATTTTACCGGAGTTGCTAGCCAAGGGCGGTTCTGCACAACAGTTGGTTGAGAGCAAGGGTTTGATCCAAATTTCCGATACTGGTGCGCTCGATCGGGCGATCGATGCAGTTTTGGCAGCCAATCCCAAGGAGCTCGAACAGTACCGGGCGGGCAAAACTAAGCTGTTGGGCTTTTTTGTCGGCAAGGTGATGAAGGAGACTGGTGGTAGGGCAGATCCCAAATTGACCAATGAGTTGCTAGCCAACAAGCTCAACGGCTAAGCAATGAGGAGACGGCACGTGCCCAAAGCGTGTCAACTTAAGGTAGAACCCATAGTCCGGCAGGGAATGAATTCCCTGCCTCAAAGCGAAAGTCCTCTGAAGAGGACTTTAGCTATTAGACAGGGGTTTAAACCCCTGGCGGACTGGCGGGCTTTCCTGGGAGAATTGGCGGGCTGACAGCTTAAGTTGACACCAATGGGTACTGCCGTGTCCTAATTTCTGATTATATTTTTTTGATAAAGGGGGTTGACCCCTCATGGCAGATATGATATCTTGTGTTATGTAGATGCACCCTGATGGCAAGGAGAGTCGCTGAGGCGGCTCTCTATTTTTTGGCAATTTTTCCTTGTTGGCTTTTTATTAATTACCCATTAACGATTAATATCGACTTTAGTTAAATGACTAATTTTGATTATTATGAGCCCACAAGCTAATGAGCTAATCAAACAGGGAATTTCCCAATATCAGCTACGCGAATTTGAAGCCGCCCTGGAATCTTGGGGACAGGCGCTGAGTCTGTATCGGGAAATCGATGACAAACGTCGATCGGGTGCGGCGCTGGGAAATATGGGAGTTGCTTATGAAGCCCTGGGAGATTTGGCGCGTGCGATCGACTGCTATCAACAGCATTTGGTGTTAGCGCGGGAAATTGGCGATCGCCGCGGTGAGGCGAATGCTTTGGGCAATTTGGGCAATGCTTGCTGTGCTCAGTCGAACTTTGACGGTGCGATTGAATACCAGCAGCAGCGTTTGGCGATCGCCCGCGAAACGGGAGACAATCGCGGGGAAGAAGAAGCTTTGGGTAATTTGGCCTTAGCTTTCGATGCCAAAGGAGATTTGCCTGGTGCGCTCCAGTGCTATCATCAGCAGTTGGAGCTCGCCCACGCGATCGCAGACGATCGCATTGAACGCCACGCCCTCAAGAATTTGAAGCTAGCTTACAAGTATTTAGCAAATTACGAGCAAGCTAACTACTACCGACAGCAACAATTGGCGATCGTGCGACAAATGTTTTTAAGTCAGCAAAATAACGATTTTGTACAACTTGCAGAAATGGTTGGTTTGAATCCGGTGGAAGATTTTGCCGGAGCAGATTTAAGCAATTTTGATTTGCAATATGCTGATTTTGCCGGAGCAAATTTGCGGAATGCAAACCTCAGCGGTGTTGATTTTACCCTAGCAGATCTCAGCGGTGCTTTGCTGAGCGGTGCTCTGTTAATTAATGCTACTTTATGCAATGCTAATTTGCGTGATAGCGAACTCAATGATGCTGATTTAAGCGGTGCTGATTTGCGGACAAAGTTGCCACGGGCGAATTTAGAAAATGCCAATTTAACTAACGCAAATTTGAGCAGTGCTTATTTACCCAATGCGAATTTGGCTGGTGCCAACTTGCAGGGTGCTGATTTCCGAAATTCTGATATGAGCGGTGTTAATTTGAGCGGTGCAACTTTGAATGGTGCTGATTTGAGCCGTGCGGATTTGAAAAATATTGTGGTAAAAAATGCCAAGTTTGCTGGTTGTTTGGGTATTTCTGAGGGGGTGAAGGTTGAGTTGATGGAGCGGGGCGGAATTTTTGAGTAGAATGGATAGTGTTGGTAATTGTAA
Source organism: Microcoleus sp. CAWBG640 (assembly GCF_020883015.1). NCBI lineage: Bacteria > Bacillati > Cyanobacteriota > Cyanophyceae > Oscillatoriales > Microcoleaceae > Microcoleus > Microcoleus sp. CAWBG640. Next base: position 10,295 of record NZ_JAHRFC010000111.1, on the reverse strand, counting down.
AGGGTCAGAAAAGCTATGACTAGCGTAACTGCAAAACGATTCTCGATCGCCGAATATCACCGTTTGGCAGAACTGGGATTTTTTGAGTCCGATAACCGATTTGAATTGATTCGCGGAGAAATTATCAAAATGGCTGCTAAAGGTAGGTTTCACTCGGTTTGTAACTCCCGGCTGTTTGGAAAATTGTATTCCCTGCTAGAAGACAGAGCGATTGTGCGCGGTCAGGAACCGATTATTTTGTCTGCTGATAGCGAACCAGAGCCTGATGTTGCGATCGCACGTAATTGTTCAGACAATTATTTATCTTCTCACCCGGAGCCTGCTGATATTTTGTTGGTAATTGAGGTTTCTGATTCTACTTTGAAGTACGATCGGAACACTAAATTGTCTCTCTATGCTGAATCGGGAATTTCTGATTATTGGATATTTAATTTGGTAGATATTCAACTGGAAATGCACACCGAACCTTATCAGAAACAAAGAGGTGGTTTCGATTATCGAGTCAAACGAGTGGTTTTGCCGAATGAGGTTGTGGTAATTCCGGGTTTCCCAGATTTGTCTCTCGATTTATCTGCGGTATTTCCGGCGCAGATGGGTGATTGAAGGTGAGGAGTGCGTAGGCCGGGGCCGGGGCGTAGCCATCGCCCGGATTGATGATATGATGCAAAAGTGCGATTGAACTCTTCACCAAAGTAGCCCTATGACTGCTCAAACTCTCGCCCCGCCCGAACAAATCGTCCAGCTATCGGGTATCAGTTGGCAAACTTACGAAACTTTGCTTGCCGAAATTGGCGATCGGCCAATTCGACTGACATATAATCGTGGCAATTTGAAAATTATGGTACCTTCTCCTGAACACGAACGTTTCAAAACAATAATGGGTCGATTTGTGGAAACCTTAGCGGAAGAATTAGATGTAAAAATTGAACCTCTTGGCTCTACCACATTCAAGCGTCCTGAACTTAGCGGTGCAGAACCTGATGAATGTTTTTATATCCAGAATATTAGTGCAATTAAAGGCAAAAAAAGACTCGATATGAGTCAAGATCCGCCACCGGATTTAGTGGTGGAAATTGATATTACCAGTAGTTCGGAAAATAGCTTGCAGGTTTATGCCGATCTGGGAGTGCCGGAAGTTTGGATCTATAATGGATCGCGACTCAAAATAAACAGATTAGAAAATGGAGAATATGTTAATTGCGAGATCAGTTTAGCATTTCCCAGTGTGGCTGTTTTAGAGATTGTCACATTTCTGGAACAAGCAGAAACAATGGATTATTTGGAATTAGTGAAAGCATTTCGGACTTGGGTAAAAAGCCAAATTCAGCAAAACTAAGGAATCGCAGATAAAATTTAAAAAAATTTACAACTTAAACAGACAAAAAAAGGCTGTGTTGTGATAAATTAGAGATTATAAACTAATTTAAATCTAAACTACAGGCTGGTAGTGCCAGCAATTCTACCCGATATGCGATCGCTACATCACAACAAATACCCAGACTGCTTGTGGATGCAATTAGAAGCAGTTCCGATTCAGAAGAGTGCAACCGAGCTCCAGCACCTCAATCTTTACTTGAGCATCAATTTTAACGAACATTGGCAACCGCTGCTAGGCGGGCGAGTCAAATTTGGACTGCAAGGAGGTACGCTCAAGCTAAATTTGACAAACTGCGAAATTCCCCTAGCATCGCGTCAATTAGTCGGCGATTTAAACCTAGAACCCGCAGAAACTCAGCCAATTCAAAACAGTATAGAAATTTTAGTGACCGAAAATCGGCAGGAAATTAGCGACGACCCGAACCCCAATAAAATCGCACAACAAATAGACGAAACTGACGGCACTTCCTGTCATGTTTCAACAATAGGCGACGATACAAGTCCAGCTTGGGTTTTTGAGTTGGAACGAGGAAAGCCAGTCTTAAAAGGCTTGCTAACCAGTGCTAAATTGGGAGAAATTACAGCCACTAACTACCGTATTGATGCTACATTTGAAGTAACAAAAGAAGATGTTCATATCACAGATGCTGAGGGTTTGTGGCCGCACGACATCACCCCAAATCAACATTCGGTTTTAGAAAGAATACTGACAGTATATCTGCAAGCAAATCAACTCCAACCTGCTCTCAGTTGGGCGCTATTGTGCTGCGATTCATCGGCGGTTGAAAAAGGCGAGGAGGCATTCTTCTCTCAGTCATCAGCCGAATTGCAGAAAATGGTCGATCGCATTATCTCCGCCAAAACCGAAGATTTTGCAGAGTTGGCAAAAATCGCCAATCTCAATCCAGCACAGGATTTCGCGGGCGCTAACCTGCGCGGAACTACGTTGAGTGCCGTTGATTTTAGTAGTGCAAATCTCGATCGGGCAAATTTCCGTGGTGCAGACTTAAGCGACGCCGATTTCAGCGACGCCAACCTGCAAAATGCCAAATTCAGCGGTGCAGATTTGAGTGGCGCTTTCTTCGGAAATGCCGATTTGAAAGGTGCAGATTTGTACAAAGCAAGTCTCGCTTTAGCTAATCTTAGCGGTGCGAATTTGTGCAATGCAAATTTGGTAGAAGTCAACCTCACAAATGCAAATCTGGGCGGTGCGAATGTCGAGTCAGCCAGATTCGGGAATAACTCAGGACTTGCGGAGGAGATGAAAGTGAATTTACAGCAGCGGGGAGCAATTTTTGAGGAAGTTTAGTCGCTAAGTGCGATCGAGCTTTCATCCATCCGTCTCCCTTGTGGCACGGGCGTCCCGCCTGTGCGATGGAATTGAACATCATTTACTTTGTTTGTGCAGTTAAACTACCCCTAATGAAAACTGTTGTCTCTTAATCCCTAGGCTTGTAACTAAATTTCTAGATCGCACTGAACCGTAGCTGTTAAGATTGTAAACAGGCATTTCTTGCCAACACTGACGACAAAACCAGTAGACTTGACTCTGGCGAACGTGGCGGAGCATTTGATTCGAGCAGCAGGGACAGCCTGTCATAAAAACCTCTATTTTAAAAAAAGTGTATTTCTCTCTTGTTGCCAAGTGCTGTAACCAGGGTTGAAGCACCACTTCTATGAATCTAGAGGTAAGAAATAAAGATTTGGTAAAGAATACAAGGTTTTTAAGAAATTGATTCAAATCTAAATTTTTCGTAAGAATAGTCAGAAGATTTTTGGAACCAACTAATATCATTTCCGTTTGCATCGGAATTATTAGTAACCAAAATTAGGAGACGGCAGTGCCCATTAGTGTCAACTTAGGCCTGAAACCCTTGAGAAATCTCGTTTATATCCGAGTCCAGATCCCCCTAAATCCCCACCCCCCCTAGCCCCCCCCAAGGGGGGAAGGGGGACTTTGAGAAGACTCCTGTCCCCCCCTTCTTGCTCCCCTCCTCGGAGGGGCTGGGGGTGGGTTCTCTTTGCTAGGGGGGATCTAAGTTTAATAGTCAAACAACAGTCTCTGACTGGATTTGACCTTAAGTTGACACCAATGGGCAGTGCCGTGTCCCTACCCAAAATAACATTGTAGGGACACGGCACTGCCGTCTCCTCTGTTATTCCGGTGCAACCGGAATTGATATCAGTTGTCAGGAATTGGTAAAGATTCAGCGATCTTTACCAAATTTCACAAAGATTATTAAAGTTATTCTTCCCATCCCAAAATCTTTGCCACTTCTTCTTTCAGGGTGATGACTGAGAATGGTTTGGGAATTACCCCGGTAACGCCCATCTTGGCAAATTTGGCCCGATCGCTCGGCAAGACTTTCGCTGTCAGCAGAATCACCGGAATTGATCGCGTCATCGGATTGGACTGGAGGCGATCGTACACGGCAATCCCATCCATTCCCGGCATTGATACATCCAGCAAAATCGCTGATGGTCGTTCTGTTTCTAGGATTTGTAAACATTCTTTTCCTGATGCCGCCACCAGGGTATTCCATCCCGCGAGGTCTTCCAGGCACAACTTTACCAGTTCCCGGAGGTGTTCATCATCATCAACGATCAGAATTTGCTTGCCTATCATCTTGTTTTCGCGCAGGAGAGTCCCATCACAATTAACCACTTCCAAAGCATTCATTTAGTCTGCTCCTACTATGCAAAGAGCTTTTAACTGCATAACAGGAGACTAAATAGCAACGGTAAGGAATTGGTAAAGATTCAGTATTTGTTACAAAATTTCACAAAGTTTGTTAAACCTAAGATCTTGCACCATTCTGAAGAACAGGCAAGATGCCTGTTCCACAAGAAAGTTCACTCTTTGTGGAACAGGCATCTTGCCTGTTCATAAAATCAATCATCCCATCCCAAAATGTCTGCGACTTCTGCTGTCAGGGTGGTGGGTTGGATCGGTTTGGAAATTACCCCGGTAACGCCCATCTCGGCAAATTTAGCCCGATCGCTCGGCAACACTTTCGCTGTCAGCAGAATCACTGGAATCGATCGCGTCATCGGATTGGACTGGAGGCGATCGTACACAGCAACCCCATCCATCCCAGGCATAGATACATCCAACAAAATAGCACTAGGTCGTTCTGTTTTGAGTATTTCCAAACATTGCTCTCCCGATCGGGCCACCAGCGTTTCCCATCCTCCTAAATCTTCTAGGCACGCCTGCACCAGTTCCCGGAGGTGTTCATCATCATCAACAACTAGAATTCGTCTGTCTATCATGCAATTTGGGATTTGAGATTTGAGATTTGGGATTAACCCTAAAATTCAATGGTAGGCAAAGGTAGGGTAAAGAAAAAAGTGCTGCCTTCACCTAAGCTACTTTCAGCCCAGATTTTTCCGCCATGTCGCTCAATAATACTCTGACAAATTGACAACCCTAACCCAGTTCCTCCTTTTTCACGGGAATCGGAGGCATCAACTTGCTGAAATCGGCCAAAAATCAGTTCTAGCTGATCCGCAGGAATGCCCCGCCCCCGATCGCAGACTTGGAATAGCACAAAGTCTGTCTGGATTTCGGCGCTGAGGTGGATTGTGGACTGGGCGGGCGAGAATTTAAGAGCATTACCGAGCAAATTTGTCAAGGTTTGGATAATAGTATCTGGGGCGGCCCAGACTTCTACATCGGTGGGGGTAAAAGTTAGGGTGATCTGCTCTTGAGTCGCGATCGCCTGTATCCGCTCAATTGCTTGCTGCATCAAATCTGCTGCTTTGCAAACAGTTTTCTCCAAAACCGCCCGCCCGGAGTCTATGCGCTCCAAATCTAAAATATCATTAACCAGGTTCACCAAACGATGAGTATCGAGTAGGGCAATTTCAATCATCCGTCGGGCTTTTTCTGGCTTTTTATCGTAAATCCCAGTTTGTATTAGTCCCAGTGACATTTGAATTGCTGTCAAAGGGGTGCGAAGTTCATGGCTGACAATACCAATAAATTCATCTTTAATCTCATCAACTTTTTTGCGCTCAGTAATATCTTCACCAATGCTGATATTGCCAATGATATTTGACTCGGCATCTTGCAGCGTTGTACTGTTCCAAGCAATGAATCTTTCTTCACCGGATTTAGTCAAGATCGAATTCCGATAATAGGGATGAGCATTGTGGGTCAAGACTTCCGAGAAAACGGTTTTAAGTGATTCTTGACTAGCAGGAGGTAAGAAGTTTTCAAACCAATTTTCGCCCAAAACTTCTAGGTTTGTATATCCCGTAAGTTTTAAGAAGAAAGGATTAACGTAATTGACATTTCCCCCTATATCAAGTCCGACAACAATTAACTGCACGTTATCCAGCAGCGATCGCCAACGTCGTTCGGCTTCTCTGATTGTGGCTTCTGCTTGCTGGCGCTCTTGCAGTTCGATCTGAAGTTGTTCGTAGAGTTCCGATTGCTGAATTGCGATCGCCAATTGGCTGGCAATCTGTTCTAGCAATTCTACTTCCCAAGATTGCCAATTGCGAGGCGCAGTATTTTGGTAGATGACTAACAATCCCCAGAGAAATTCTCCCGCAAATATCGGAACTGCCATGTATGCTTTGGCTTGAAACTGTTCCAATAGTTGGATATGACATGGATGAAGTCCCGCCGCATCAATATCTCCAATTACAAAGTTTTCATGATTGCGAAAACGACCTCCTTGAGTTTCTTGCAGATAGATATCTTCACAAGCTTTTTGAATATTGCATCCGATCAATTTTACCCAATCTTCACCAACTGACTCCACCACAAAATCGCCACTCCAATCCAGATTAAAGCGGTAAATAGCAGCGCGATCGGTTTGTAATGTCTGCCTGACTTCAGCCACAGCAGTATTCAGAATTACATTCAGATCTAAAGATTGGCGAATCCCTTGAGTAATCCTCCAGAGTAACTTTTCCTGTTGGAATTTTTGTAGTAAGGCTGTTTCTGCTTGTTTGCGATCGCTAATATCAAATAAGCTAGAACGACTCATTAAAAAATTACCTGCATCATCTTTAACCGCGCTGGCATTTAGGCTGATCCATCGGGTAGATCCATCCTTATGCAACATCTGAAACTCCAGATTTTCGATCCATCCTTGTGCTTTGAACAGGGGCAAAATTTGATAATAAATACTTTGACTTTCAGTTGTAACTAAATCGGTAAACTTCTTTTTGTGCAGAATTTCATCACGGGTATAGCCAAGCCACTTCAGTTCCGTATCATTCATCTGAACTATAGTCCCTTCTGCATCTACGGAGTGATAGCCGCAGGGAGCATTGTTGTAGAGGTCTTCTAGCAGTTGTGATTGTTCATCTAACCGTTGATAGGCGTGTTCTTTTTCTAGTAAGGTAACTAACAGGCGATCGTTTACCTCGGTTAGTTCTGCTGTTCGTTCTATTACCCGTTGTTCTAGTTCGGTATTTAGTTGTTTTATGGCCATTTCTGCTAGTTTGCGCTCCCTCAGTTCCGTTTGTAACTGTTCCAATAAATCGGCTTGTTGAATGGCTATGCCTGATTGAGTTACCACCTGTTGCAACAGTTCAATTTCTGAAGGTTGCCACTGGCGAGGAGCAGTACAATGATGAGCAGCCAGTAACCCCCACAATTTATCTCCTTTGACAATGGGAACTACTAAATTTGCCCTGACTTGTAAAGTTTCTAGAAATTCGATGTGACAGGGGCTAATTCCAGAATTATAGATATCCGATTTTGCCGTAATTAAACCTTTTCTGAATGGCTCAGCATAATCTTTCCCAATACAAGGGTCATAAATCAGCACCGGTAAAATAGCCATACAGCCATCAGCCACCGACTCGACAACAACTTTCCCACCCCAGTCATCAGAAAATTGAAAAACAATCACGCGATCGCACTGAAGAATGTTTCTGACTTCCTTTACCGTAGTATTGAGTATATCCTCTAATTTGAGGGATTCCCGGATAGAAAGTGCTGTTTTTGCCAGTAGTTGCTGTTGCTTTTGTTGCCATTCGCGTTCTCGAATTAGTTGGTTTTGTCGCAGGATATAGCTAATGGATTTCTGCAAGATTTGAGGGGTAATCTGGCTTTTGTCTAAATAATCCTGAGCACCACTTTTGAGTAAATCAACGGCAATTTGGAGATTTCCCTGACCTGTGAACATAATCACGGGCAGGGTATTTCGCCCAGTCAGTTGCTGGAGTTGCTGCAACAACTCTAACCCATCCATATCGGGTAACAAGTAATCGAGTAGAAAAATATCTGGGATTTTCTGCTGACACCATTCGAGAGCATCTTCGCCGTTATCAAATTCGACAATCTCGTAGGTGCGATCGCGATCTTCCCTCAAATATCGTCGGTAGGTAGCGCGATCGACTTCTGAATCATCTATCAACAGAATGGTGTATTGTCCTGGGACCTCAAGGCGATCGGCTAAACTGACAGAGGGAGCGGTCAAATTTGCCACTACGGGTGTGATCTGTGGTAGGTGAGTTTCGGGATGCGATCGCCCCGTCTGCTTGAAAGTCGCGACTTCCCCCCGCAAAAGTTCTAATTCAGCAATCAGTTGGTCTTGAGTTTTGTTGCGATCGTCCATATTATCCTCTGCTTTTTTCTACTTGGTTCTAGTCTGAAAATAAAATGTTTTGCCTTTAAACTAACTTAGGATAATTCCGGTAAAATTGAAAATTCAAACCAATATCGAAATAAAGTGTTTAGCGTATCCGTTAAAGCCGATATTCCCATTGGTTTTAATAGATAACCATTCACCCCGTGGGCATAGCAAAATTTTACATCCTTTTGATTAAAAGATGTGGTAAAAACCACAACCGGAATTAAACTTAATTTCTGTTTAGTTCTGATGGTTGCTAATACCTCTCGTCCATCGGTTCCGGGTAAGTTTAAATCTAAGATAATTAAATTAGGACGAGGGGCGAGTTCCGGATCGGCATAACTTTCTTCTTGAAGCAAAAATTCTAAAGCTGTATCGCCATCCTCACAGCGGTAAATCGAGAATGAACCCGGAAACGTTTTGACAACCCGCTGGAAGGCTTCATAATCTTCATCACTATCTTCGATCACTAATATGCTGATAGGTTTATCCTCATTTTTCATTTGGCGCTGTCATAGTAAAATAAAATGTCGTTCCTTCCTTGTATTTTGATTCTAACCAAATTTGTCCTCCATGTCGTTCGACAATTTTTTTAACAATCGTTAATCCTGCCCCGGTGCCACCTCCATATTTATTTGGGGCGTGCAAGCGTTTAAAAATCCGAAAAATGGTATCTAAATGTTTTTCTTTGATGCCAATTCCATTGTCTTTGACATAAAAAACCGGGAGGTTTTGGTGAAAACAAGGATGCTCGAGGGATGCCCAATCGGGTTTCTCCATTATACACCCAATTTCTATGCGTTTTTCATGGCGATCGTTATACTTGATCGCATTACTAATTAAGTTCACAAAAATTTCTTCGGTTAAAACGCGATCGCCTTTAATTTGCAGACTTTTAGGAATTTTGATCGAGATTTGAAAATCCGATTGATTGATTTTAATCAAGTCGATAACATTAGTAACTAAATTATTTAAATCGATGTTATTTCGGTTTATATCCGCACGAGACAAGCGCGAAAAATGCAGTAAAGCATTAATTAAATTCTCCATGCGCTTGGTTAAGTCCATTAATGTATTTAATTTATTAACCCCGTCTTCCTCTAATTTGTCCTGATAATCTGCCAACAAAAAACTGGCATAATTGTGAATTCCCCTTAACGGTTCTTTCAGATCGTGAGAAGCAATGTAAGCAAAAGCATCCAATTCATTATTACTGCGCTGCAAATCTTCATTAATCGAGGCTAACTCATCGGCTTTTTTCAGAATTATGCCGACAATACTGCTGCGTAATTCAACTATGCCATCAATTTCATTAGCTTGCCAGGGTAAGCTTTTTAATTGCACAATCTCCTGCCACTTTTCAAAAGATTTACGCGGGGACATTCTGTGATTTCCCTCCTCATCAATTGTTTCATGCTTATCAGGATTGCCTCCCCAATCTACAGTTTGAATTACTTCAGGACGAAACCATAAAATGAAATTCCGTTGTATCTTAGTAATAGATGCAACAATTAAACCACAAGCTAAGTCTTTAAACTCTACTGCTGGGGGATAGACTTGAGGCAGACAGTCCGTATAATAAAAATTATTTTGCAGAAGAGGAACAACCCAATCTATTAATTGATTAATCTCATTTTCTGAAGGAGTTTTCCCAAATAGCCTGACTAAATCATCAGAAATGATGGCTGCACCTGTGGCATTAACCAAGCTTAACAAACGATCTCGATCTCGTCCTACCGCCTCGACGAAATCCTCAGCTTGATAAATACTTTCCACAAAATCAGATTGCAGGTTTTTTAGCCGAATTTTGTCATCTAAATTCTCGTTTTCTTCTTTGTTACTTAATTCAAGGGACATGATTTGTCCGATAAATTCACAAATTGTTCTGGTTTGATAGGGCAGATATTTGGGCGTGTTATTATGGCAAGCAATTAAGCCCCATAATTGATTGTTTTTTAATAATGAAATAGACATAGATGCGCCCACTTTCATATTTTGTAAATATTCAATATGAATGGGAGAAACACTTCTCAAAACAGAAAAGCTCAAATCGGGAGAAGCATTTGTTAGGGGACAATGAGTGGGAATTAAAGCAGCCGGATGATAATTGATGTTCGGAATTAAGCGTATTTTATTCAAACGATAGAGTTCTTTTGATGATTTGGGAATATCGCTATCGGGAAAACGCAAACCTAAATAGGGCTTGCTGAATATATCGATCGCACTTGACGTGGCCTGGGTTTCGATCGCGCGATCGAGAGTTTAGTGCAAGATAAACAGGTAAAATAGAGCAAAACCCGTGCATAACCACCTGCGATCGTG